>JAIRVT010000040.1 GCA_031253755.1 Enterobacteriaceae bacterium | reverse complement strand
GAGCTGGGCGCTAACGCGGCGGAATTGCTGTCTCAGGTGGAACACATCCAGATCGTTGCCTGCGGAACTTCCTTCAACGCGGGTATGGTCTCACGTTATTGGTTTGAATCACTGGCAGGTATCCCGTGTGATGTGGAAATCGCCTCAGAATTTCGTTACCGCAAACCGGCGCGTCGCAAAGGCAGCCTGCTGATCACCCTGTCCCAATCCGGTGAAACGGCAGATACACTGGCAGCACTGCGCTTATCGAAAGAACTGGGCTACCTGACTTCCCTGACCATCTGTAACGTCGCTGGCTCATCTTTAGTACGTGAATCTGAATTCGCCCTGATGACCAAAGCCGGTGCAGAAATCGGCGTCGCCTCCACCAAAGCCTTCACCACTCAGCTCACCGTATTGTTGATGCTGGTGGGTTACATGGGACGCCTGAAAGGTGCGGATGCGAAACTGGAGCAGGATATCGTTAATGCACTGCATGCCCTGCCAAGCCGTATTGAAAGCATGTTGTCGAAAGACAAAGTGATCGAAGCACTGGCAGAAGACTTCTCTGAAAAACACCACGCACTGTTTCTGGGACGCGGCGATCAGTACCCGATTGCCGTTGAAGGTGCGTTGAAACTGAAAGAAATCTCCTACATCCACGCAGAAGCCTACGCTGCCGGTGAACTGAAACACGGTCCATTGGCGCTGATTGATGCGGACATGCCGGTTATCATCGTCGCACCAAACAACGAACTGTTGGAAAAACTGAAATCCAACATCGAAGAAGTCCGCGCCCGTGGCGGCCAGTTATACGTCTTCGCTGATCAGGACGCTGGTTTCACCGACAGTGAGAACATGAAGATCATCTCCCTGCCACACGTAGAAGAACTGATCGCCCCGATTTTCTACACCGTGCCCCTGCAACTGCTCTCTTACCACGTTGCATTGATCAAAGGCACCGACGTGGATCAGCCGAGGAACTTGGCGAAGTCTGTTACTGTGGAATGATTTGCGTAGTACCTACGTAAATCAAAACTAAATCTTTTCTTAATCCGGTCATGCGCAAGTAGGCCGGATTTTTTTATTTTTAATTTTTGGTTAAGAATAAAAAATTCTACGAATAGGAAAAAACTACTCATTAATTTACTTAGAGTTATTTGTCTTATGCTATATTGTTTTCTTTTTCATGAGGTTTTTTATGTATCACTGTGTTAGCATTAAAGCTTATCAACGTTTACTTAAAGAAAGATTTTCTTTGATTGGTGGAACAAAATTTCGCCTTGGATCAGTTGAGTTTGATGTCTCTGGAAAAGATGGCTTAGGTGGTCTCATTGAAGAATG
The DNA here is from genome assembly GCA_031253755.1 of Enterobacteriaceae bacterium. Taxonomy (GTDB): domain Bacteria; phylum Pseudomonadota; class Gammaproteobacteria; order Enterobacterales; family Enterobacteriaceae; genus Xenorhabdus. The sequence continues at coordinate 54,236 of JAIRVT010000040.1, read as the reverse complement.
GTTTGGTCGTTGGGCATCATCTGAAGGTTTAGCTGTTTATAATCCGAAGTTGTCAGGTAATAGTCAGACTTTCCCTGACTATTTTGTTGGTTCTAATCGTGAAGGTTTGCTGGAAGTTAAAACTTTCGATATTACTGCATCCGCCAATTTCGATATTGCTAATTTTCAGTCCTACTGTGAGTCTTTATCTAAAAATCCTGAGCGTTTAGATTCAGATTATCTTATTTTTGGTTACCGTTTGAATGGTTATGATCTTATCATAGAGAATATCTGGCTTAAAAAAATATGGGAAATCACATGTCCTAGTGGAAAATGGCCTCTTAAAATACAAATGAAACGTGGTATTATCTATAATATTAGGCCTGCTACTTGGGATTCTCATAATGTTCAATATCCTGTATTTCCTAATAAAGAGGCTTTTGTATCCGCTTTATATGAAACTCAAAAACTTTATTTAAAACAACCAACTACTCTTGAAGAACAGAATTATTATTACTCAGTCAGCCGGAATTCTACAGAACGTGAAGATTAACTATTAACTATTAACTATTAACTATTAGCGGATATTGATAAGTTCGCACATTTTATAAAATATGTTTATAGGTTATGATATTTTCACCATGTGTTTATAGAATGATAATAATCACCCGGCACTCCGCACCGTATTCGTAATTTATTGTTTTAATCAATATTTAATAACTGTATGAAATTTATACGAACAATTAAAAAAATCAGTATATTACAGATATAGCTGCGGAATGACGGATATAAAAATGTGCGTATCATACCCAGAATATTATATTAGTTAATATTCATGCAACTTTAGAGTTTTTTGCTACGCTAGCTTCGAGAGTTTTTATGCTAACTTCCTTTATTACTGGAACTACTACAGTATTCCCTATTAGATCATATAATTCTTTTTGATTAATATTTATATTGTATTCATCTGGGAAACCAAATAAACGTAAACATTCTCTATTAGTCAGGGTTCTAATACCAGTATTATCTATAATACCTATTTTTGCTGTTTCTGTTGCAACGATAGTATTTACTTCATCATTTGGATCTAAAATTTTGTTTAGCTCAAAGCTAAGTTTTCCTGTAACAATATTATATCCTTTAGGTTTTTTTTTATCTATTTCTCTACTAGAAACACCATTTTCATCGAAAATTTGTTCTTTTGGATGTTCAAACTTTAGGTAGTCTTTTTCAACCAAATCTTTTAATAAATATTCTAAATCTTTAATCGGTATTTGATTGAAAAAACTATAAATTTGTTGAAGTGTTAGTGGCATTCCATCCATCCAGGTGATACCTATTTCTTCGGCCCATTTTTTCCTTCTTCTTTCTTTTAAAAGCTCACTCATTAATTTTTTTTGTGTTTTAGTCAGCTTTCCCTTCAGTTCTAAATCCCAACTGTGAATGTTATTTTCACCACCTCTTTTATCTTTTATGGCCTTACCATAAAGTTCTTTTGGTGTATATAATTCTAATAATTTTTTTCTGAATTTTGTTTCTGGGCAATTTATTCCAGATTCTAAAATATCTTTCAATGTCCTTTTTATCGTATTAAAACTATCTAATTTTGGTTTTTCGTTCAGACTCCCACAAATGTAAATTCTTTTTCTTTTCTGGGGTACACCAAAATCACTAGAATTTAACACTTTCCAATTAACATAATAACCAAGTTCAGATAGTGTATTTAATATAGTTGTTAACGTATTTCCAATTGTATCTGATTTGTTTTTTTTATCATGTGAAACAAGACCTTCTACATTTTCCAAAAGAAAACCTTTCGGTTTTTTGTTTTTTAGTATTCTGGCTATTTCGAAAAAAAGAGTTCCTCTTGTATCATTAAAGCCATTTCTTTTTCCAGCAGAAGAAAATGCTTGGCACGGAAAACCGCCCAAAAGAAAATCGAAATCAGGTATGTCATTTTCATTAATTTTGGTTATATCACCATGAACAATTTCATTATTGAAATTGTTCCTATATAAATCCACTGCATATGATTTTATTTCAGAAGTAAAAACACATTTTGATTTTATGTTTAACGAGTTACAAGCTTGTTCAAATCCTATTCTTGTTCCACCCATACCAGCAAAAAGATCTATAAACTTAATCATAATAATAGTCCAATATAAATTACATAGCTTAAGTTTAACTTAAATGGAAAGAAGGTTCCAGTTTTATTTTGTTTTTTTTTGTATTTTACGGTAACTTAATGAAATGTAAATAGATCTAAGAAAATAATAAGATGACATTGAAATCAGAAAATAGACATGGCTCAATTGCTAAAGTGGAAAATTTTAAAGTATGGAAAGGTCAGTTAATGAAGAAAATAATCTACTTCGCCTAGACTTATGCCTGCTAAGTTGGAATCAAGGTTAAAATGATTCCAAGGAAAGTATTAAATGGGTTAACACGCATGGTGTGCAAATTTAATTTCTTGCGTTAATTCAGCTATTGAAAATGATAATGTAAAAATTAATAAATTTTAAGAAATGTGAAATAAATAAGAATCACTCAAGTATTGATAAAAAAATATTATATATTCAGTTAAGTAGACTAGGCAAATCATATGAACATAAAATTTTTATGTATCAGTTTGTTACGGATAAAAAATTTGCAATTAGTTTCTTCGGGACACTTATCAGCTGTGTATATTTTATTATTATCTCCAAAAACATAACCCTGCACCATTCCTAATGGTAGGGTACTACATGAACCAGGTTAGAAAATTATAAAGTTATCGCTGATTGATAGTTAGTCCTCCGGAATCGATCTCAGCTTCAGCCTTACCACTGAGTAACCACGTTTTGAAAAGGGTCAGTAAAATGGTATCGTTAAGTTTCCCCTTTCCAATGAGAGCACATTCCCAAATAGTCAGTATTCGTATACCGTAGGTTTTGAGTTCTTCAATTTTTATTTGATCACGTATTCTGTTTGAATTCAGCTTATTTTGCCAGAATTCCTGTCTTGAATCCGGCAGATGAAATTTTTCACATTCATGCATATGCCAGAAACAACCATTAATGAATATTACAGCATTCCATTTAATCATCCATATATCAGGTTTGCCGGGTAATTCTCCGGGATATATTCTGAATCTGAAGCCGTTTTGGTACAAAAGTTTCCTTACTATCAACTCGGGTTTGGTATCCCGACTTTTGATAGCTTTCATAATTTTAGAACGGGTTTCTTTATCGTGAATATCCAATATTATTACCATTTAATAAATAACAACTGAAACTATATTAACAGTGGTGTAAAAATGATCAACAGGAATGAGTGGATAATTAATTAATCAATTAATATCAAATAGTTATAAACAAACAATAAGGCGGCGTTGAAACCAGCAAATAGACGCACTCATTACATTCATTTGGAATCACCACCATGAACTACTACTCAAAAGATCACTTCTAGGTAACATAAATCAACCTAGGAAGTGATATGAAAAAACTGAAAAAGCAGTACAGATATTCTAAAGTGTCCTCAGGCCGTTATCGTGATTGGGTTTATTATCCATTGCTCAGAAGCGGAACATTTAAGCATTTCAGTACCCGGCAGGAAAAAAGTTATTACTGCTTACATCATATTGAATACAAAGAATATCACCTAAAAATGAGAGCTGCGCGTGGAAAGCAATTAGCAGATCCGTGGGATGATTATTCATCAGGTGTTTATGATGTAGCAAAAAGCTGGAAGCACAACTCCAGAAGAAAACATCAGTACTATCGTTGATAAAGACGCGTTGATAACGAAAGTACAATCCCAAAACCCTACTATTCAGGTTTTGGGGTTTAAATCCTATACCGCGCTAGCCCATTAAACCGCAAACCGGAAAGTCTGTGTCAGCAGTGGCAGGATGTCAGCTTTTCTGGGTGATGAATTTTCATCAATAGGAGTCCATCTTGACTCAATCGTTACAAATCCCCAGAACTGTAAAAAACGCCCTATAAAGCGAGATTCAATCAGATTGTTGAGCGACTTCCTCACTCAATTGATCAACAGAACTATGGCATTGTAGGCGCCAAAGCATAAACAGCCAGAAAGTTCGAATATCGATATCTTCCCAATTATCTAAATAACCCCAATTATACTGTGTGGTTGCGGCTTCCCAGCATAGGTAAGAAAAAGGCGTTAACGGCATGGGTTTGATATTGCTTCTGCGCGGTTTTTTTCACACAGTAGCGACCACTTTTATGGTAAATTAGCTGTGTTTTTTGGTATCTCCAACAACAGGAAATTACGATGAAAAAGCAAAATAAAATAATACAAACCATGAAAGAAGAATTCGATAAATTAGGATTACTTGAAAAAGATCCTAATGTGGTCGGTTATGTGCTGTTTAATACGGTTAATCGTCGATTTGTGGCAGAAGATAAAACAAATGAATATGACGTGGTTAACTATGTTGACGATATCAACAATGCTTATATATCGATGATACGATTCACTGCATTATTGGATATCAAGAATTTACCAGAGTCAGATGCACTTAATATGGTTGCTCTCCCAGTCATTAAAAATCCTTTATTTGGTTTGGTGCTTAGAGATCCTATTTGAATTAACACGACAATCAAACAAGGATAATAACCATGATCGATGAAAGACAGTTCCCTGATAAAGAGACGATTTTGAAGATTATTCAGGAAAAGAAAATGCTCCAGGAAAACCCAGTTGCACTGGCTCAGCAATGGGCCACGGAGGATGTCTATGTTCTGGATACTGAAACCACTGGGTTAGGTAAGTATGCTCAGGTCGTTGAGATTGCGGTGACAGATATAGATGGGAACGTGATTTTTCAGCATCGTTTACGCCCATCTGTCTTGATCGAAGCCGCAGCACAAGATGTCCACGGTATCTCGCTGAGTGAGTTGCGCAATGAACCCCAATGGCCACACATTGCTGATGAACTGATCCCGCGCCTGCTCAGCCGACCGCTGATTATTTTTAATGCTGAATTTGACCTGCGAATATTAGCCCAGACCGCAAAGGCATTTGCAATGGATACACGCTGGTTGAATAAAGTGCAGTCTCATTGTGCAATGGCATTAGCTGCCCGGTTTTATGGTGCGACAAACCGCTATGGCACTATCTCACTCGCCAATGCAGCGCGTGCCGCGGGTGTGTCGGTAAAGGGAAAGGCACATTCGGCAGCGGTGGATTGCCAGACAACTGCCGCGGTGGTTCGCGCCATTGCGAATTCAACAAAAAATAATGTTACGGCTGACAACTGAAAAAACGCTGGTTTTTATCCAGCGCTTTGATTTCAGAACCACAATTTAACCAATAAAATCAACTTCCGCCCAGATGTTTCTCGATTTCCTGATTCAGTGATGTCAGCCGTTGTACCAGCGCTCTTCTTTTTTCGATTTGCTTGAAAAATGCCTGATAGAGCGGAATAAATTCTTCCAGCGCGTTATTGACGTGATAAGCATAGTAGAGATCGACGACGCCTCTGGCGGCTTTTTCATAACCACTGCCGCTGCCTTTTTCGCTGTTTTTTTCCGCATTTGCCCAATGCGTTTCTTTTGAAGAAAAAATTGCATTAAGCCGGTTAAGTGTTTCGCGCTGCTCTTGTTTGCGTTTTTGTTCTTCGGCCAGCAAACGTTGACGCGTGACTTCCTCGTTTGCCGCTTTCCAATAAGGCTTAAGTGACTCAGGTGTTAGCCAATATTGATAGTCTTCGCTGGTTAATGGTTTAGAAATCAACTCGCGAGCCTGATTGACCGTAATTTGCCCTTGCTTAAATAAAGATTTCAATATCAAATCCTTATCTGATTCAGTCAGGGGGTCAACTTGCGATACTCCGAGCAAATACTCAGGTTTGCTATGTGACTCCGAATTATCAAGCAACATTTCCAAGGCGTTATATGCTTCTGGTGGAATATCAAATAATTGAGCAAAGGCATCTTGTGCATCGGATAATTGTTTAAAATCGAAATCAATCAGCGGCAGTTTGTCTAAAGTATCATCACCTTCAAATGCGCTTCTCAACCAATGCAGGTATAACAGGCGATAATCCCCTTCCATCAGTTCAGTACGTAGCTCAACCAAATAATCTAAATAATCTTTTATTTCATCTTCGTTTATGTATTCATCCATTTCATTTCTGGAAAAGGTGAATAACAGATAACTGCCTCGTTTTTCGCATTCCACAAATTCGCCATCATCAATACACATAAATGCCGGTGGGATCGCATCTACGGGCACTTTCAGATAGAAAACCACCTGCCCCCAATCAGCATAAAAGAATCCGATATCAAAATAGGAGATCATCAAATCAGCAGGTTCTGCCTTTAAATCACCATAGTTATAATGAACAGTAAAATGGCTGGAACTGATTTCAGCACGGCTGGAGAGGGTTCTTAGACTGGCTTTTTGCTGTGAAGACAATACGCCATCAAGTCGTTCAAAATGATAAAACTGATATACGCTCATGGTTTAGTTCTCTGTCGCGATAAATTGATACTCAGACGCATAGATTTTACCCTAAATGGAGATGAATTTTCGCTAGAATATTCTTTGCTGATTCGAGAATTTAACCTCAATATTAGTAGGATATTACGATTATCATCTCGCTATTTTCATGATATAACATCATTTTTTAAACGGAAGTTACCTTAAATCATGATGCAATCCATAGCCGTAGACAGAGTGACTCATTCATTAATTTGCATAGCGGTTTACATCGGCTGGTTTGCCTTACCTTTTCTGTTTTTTTCTTTCCTAATGCAATGGAATTATATTATTCCAGCTTAGATGTTCCTGTATTATATATTATTTTCCTGTTGCCCTATTCCCTGATTTGCTGGCATAGTTATCAGAAAATGCATTGCTGCTCCGATTGTTGAAGAAATTGTGTTTCGTGGGTTTTAATACCAATAAATAAGGAAGTTAAACTATGAGAAATAAAAAGAAGTCTGATAAGAGTAATAAGAGTGATTGGATAGATCGTATAGAGTGTATTTTAGATTTTTTCACTGAATTTTTTGTTGAAGGAATTATTGCAATTATCGCAATTATTATAATTGCCATGTTTATTTATTTCTTTTCTTCTATTGTTGCAGCAATGTTAATTGGAATATTGATTTTTACTGTAATAGTGGTATTGGTTTTTTTAGCTGCGTGAAAAATTTATTTTGAATAAAACCATCTTTTGAATAAAACCATCTTATATTATTGTTACGAGATGGTTTTATTCCATTTTAATTCAAATAATACTCCGCAAAATACCGCTCCAAAAACTCCACGGTCACCCTAATCCGGGCGGACATCGCAAGGCGTGTCACATACACCGCCCAGATATTCGCTGGCTGATAATACTCAGGCAAAATATGCACCAGTGCGCCGGATTTAATATTTTCTCTGACATCCCAGTAAGAACGCAGAATAATGCCGTGTCCATCCAGACACCATTGGTGAATGATCTCGCCATGATTGGAGGACATCGGGCCGGTGACTTTGATCGACTGAATACCGGCGCTGTTTTGCAGTTTCCAGACACCGAAAGGATGATCCCGCTCTTTGATCACCAGACAGGCGTGTGACGGCAGTTCGTTGATGGTTTTTGGTGCCGGATTGCGGGCGAGGTAAGCAGGAGCGGCACACAGGATCCGGCGGTTGGAAGCCAGTTTGCGGGCGATCAGGTTATCATCAATTTCGTCACCAATACGGATATCCAGATCAATCCCTTCCGTTGCCAGATCAAACAGACGATCTTCTACATCAAAGCGTAGATCGAGCTGTGGATAAGCCCGGATCAACGCGGATAACGCCGGAGCAACAAATTTCCGGCCGAAACCAAAGCTGCTGGTGATCCTGATTTTCCCCTGTGGTTCCTGACGAAGATCGGAAAGCTCATCAAGCATCTGGTTAACATCATTCAGGATACGCTGCGCCCACTCATAGATGCGCTCGCCATCTTCAGTAATGGATACCCTGCGGGTTGTCCGATGTAACAAACTGACATTCAAAATATTTTCTAATATCGCAATGCGTTTGCTGACAAAAGCCGGCGAAGCGCCAATTTCTTCCGCGACGGCAGCAAAACTGGCTCTTTTCGCCACTAAAAGAAAAACCCGCAGATCCTGTAAGAAAGGAAGATTATTCATAGACCGTAAATTATGTTTCTACATTTTTCGTATTGAATGCAAATCAGTCAATTATAAGATAGCGGAAAAGTCAATTCTGTAGCCTGATAAATGAGAGTCATACGATGAAAAAAACGTTTAAAATTGCAGCGATACCGGGAGATGGCATTGGTCATGAAGTGCTTCCGGAAGGCATTCGGGTATTACAGGCGGTTGCTGAAAAATGGGATCTTCATTTGTCGTTTGAGCATTTTGAATGGGCCAGTTGTGATTATTACCTGAAACACGGCACGATGATGCCTGATGATTGGTTTAGCCAGCTAATGCAGTTTGATGCTATCTATTTTGGCGCTGTCGGCTGGCCTGAAACCGTGCCTGACCATATCTCGCTCTGGGGTTCATTACTTAAATTTCGTCGTGAATTTCAACAATATGCCAATGTGCGCCCTGTGCGCTTGTTGCCGGGCGTGTCTTGTCCGTTAGCAAACAAAAAACCGGAAGACATTGATTTTTACGTGGTCAGAGAGAATACCGAAGGGGAATATTCAGCTATCGGAGGCCGCTTCAACGAAGGCACCGAGCATGAAGTCGTGATTCAGGAGTCGGTCTTTACCCGCCGTGGTGTTGATCGCATTCTGAAATACGCGTTTGAATTAGCGCAGAGCCGTCCGCGTAAATTATTGACTTCCGCGACGAAATCCAATGGGTTATCGATCAGTATGCCTTATTGGGACGAGCGGGTTGAAGCGATGGCAAAACAGTATCCTGATATTAAATGGGATAAGCAGCATATCGATATTCTTTGTGCGCGCTTTGTGCTGAACCCGGAGCGGTTTGATGTCGTGGTGGCTTCTAACCTGTTCGGCGATATTCTTTCCGATCTTGGGCCTGCCTGTACCGGTACCATCGGGATCTCACCTTCTGCCAACCTGAACCCGGAAAGGCACTTTCCGTCATTATTTGAACCGATTCATGGCTCTGCACCGGATATTTATGGCAAAAATATCGCCAATCCGATAGCGATGATTTGGTCTGGCGCCATGATGTTACAGTTTTTAGGCCACGGAGATCCGCGTTATCAGGGCGCACATGATGATATCTTGGCGGCGATTGAAGCCGTCATTGCGCAAGGCATGGTGACGCCGGATATGAAAGGCAAGGCATCGACGCAGCAGGTCGGGCAAGCGATTATCGGGCAACTTCATCAAGCCGTTCAATGCGAGGAATTAGCGGCAGGATAGACATTGATTTTCAATCCACATCACAAAACATTAATTACGATATGTGTTTTATCTATTTACTGTTTAACCAATTGTTTAAATAGTGTAACAACACTATATTTTTCCTGTTAACAAAAGCGGTGAGTGTCGTTCCCACTCACTGCACGTTTTCCTTTTTATCGTGTCGATACAACATAAACACTCATCATAACAACGATAACCGTCACAGATCGAGGCGCAAGTGACAAACGGAGGTTTCATGCTGAGCAACACAAAAAAAGATCTTCCTTTAATTGCAATCAGCCTGATTTGCATTGTGCTGATCGCCATAACACTCAGTGTCTTTCCCGAACAAACTCAGGTCATTGCGAATACTATTTTTAATGGCCTGACTCGCTTACTGGGGTCAACCATTCAGATTTTAGTCCTTGTGGCGTTGATGTTTGTCCTCTATCTGGCGCTCAGTAAATATGGCGATATTCGTTTGGGTGAAGGAAAACCGGAATACACCACCGCGCCTTGGCTCTGTATGTTTATCTGTGCGGGGCTGGGTTCATCGACCTTATATTGGGGTGTGATGGAGTGGGCGTATTATTACCAGACTCCCGGCCTGAATATTACGCCCCGGACTCCCAAAGCGCTGGAGTACAGCATCAGTTACTCGTTTTTCCATTGGGGAGTCAGTGCATGGGCGACTTATGCGCTGGCTTCACTGGTGATGGCTTACCATTTTCATGTCAGAAAAAATAAAGGCCTGAGCCTGTCAGGGATCATTTCTGCCATTCTGAAAATTAATCCGCAAGGGTTTTGGGGGCGGCTTGTGGACATGACTTTCCTGATTGCCACAGTCGGCGCGTTAACGATTTCACTGGTTGTGACGGCAGCGACATTAAGCGGCGGGCTTTCGGTATTAATCGGTATACCGAATAACTTTATGGTTCAGGCCGGCATTATCTTAATCGCCGCCCTTATTTTCAGCCTGAGTTCCTATATTGGCATTGATAACGGAATGCGGCGTTTGAGCCAGATGGTAGGCTGGGGCGCATTGGGTTTTGCCTTGCTGGTTTTAATTGTCGGGCCGACCGAATTTACCGTTAATAACATGATTAATGCGATTGGCTTAACGACCCAAAACTACTTGCAGATGAGCCTGTTTACCGATCCGATGGGCGACGGGCAATTTACCCGCAGTTGGACCGTTTTCTACTGGCTATGGTGGATCTCATACACTCCCGGCGTTGCCATGTTTGTCACCCGCGTTTCTCACGGGCGCAAGATTAAAGAAGTGATTTGGGCGTTACTCTTGGGCAGTACTTTTGGCTGCTGGTTCTTCTTTGGTGTGCTGGAAAGTTATGCGATGCACCAATTTATCACCGGGGCGATTAATGTCCCTGAAGTATTGACGACCTTAGGCGGTGAAACAGCAGTTCATCAGCTCCTGAGTGCATTGCCGTTCGGCCAGTTTTTCCTCGCGGCTTATCTCTTTATCATGGTGATTTTCTTAGCTTCGCATATGGATGCCGTGGCTTATACCATGGCAGCAACCAGCACCCGTAATTTAAGTGAAGGGCAGGATCCGAGCCGGAAACTACGTCTTTTCTGGTGTGTGGTGATCACGCTAATCCCACTTTCGATTCTTTTCACTCAAGCCTCACTGGAAACCATGAAAACCACAGTCGTACTGACTGCATTGCCATTTTTAGTGATCTTATTGATCAAGGTTTACGGCTTTATTTGCTGGATAAAACAAGATTATGCACATATTCCGGCACATCAAATTAATAAGGAATTGATATGAGCATTCAACACGATCTTACCCAAGACAAATTCACTCAACGCGATCTTACCCTGCCGAAAGATTTCTGCGCCAATCCGGCAGAAGCCTACACGATGCCTGCTCGCTATTATACCTCTCAAGAGGTGTTTGATTATGAGAAAGAGGCGGTTTTCGCTAAAAGTTGGATCTGTGTTGCGCACAGCAGTGAGCTGGCTAACCCGAATGATTATGTTACGCGCGAAATTATTGGCGAGAACATTGTTATTGTCCGTGGCCGTGACAAAGTATTACGTGCCTTTTTTAACGTTTGTCCTCACCGCGGACACCAATTATTGCAGGGGCAGGGCAAGGCCAAAAACGTCATTACCTGCCCTTATCACGCATGGGCATTCAAACTTGATGGTTCACTCGCCCATGCCCGTAACTGCGAAAATGTGGCGAATTTTGACAAAGATTTAGCCACATTAACGCCGGTCAAACTGGAAGAATACGCCGGTTTTATCTTTATTAATATGGATATGGACGCGGGAACAGTGGAAGAACAGCTACCGGGTTTAGGGGCGAAAGTGCTGGAAGCCTGTCCTGATGTTTATGATCTCAAACTGGCGGCCCGTTTTACCACGGCAACGCCTGCCAACTGGAAAAGCATCGTTGATAACTATCTGGAATGTTATCACTGTGGGCCAGCCCATCCGGGTTTTTCAACGTCCGTTCAGGTAGATCGTTATTGGCACACCATGCATGAGAAGTGGTCGCTGCAATTTGGTTACGCCATTCCCTCGGAGCAATCTTTCAAATTTGAAGGTGAATCTTCATTCCACGGTTTTTGGCTCTGGCCTTGCACGATGTATAACGTCACGCCGATTAAAGGCATGATGACGGTTATCTATGAATTCCCCATCGACGCGGAAACCACGCTACAACATTACGATATTTACTTTACCAACGAAGAACTGACGCAAGAGCAAAAAGAGCTGATCGAATGGTATCGTGACGTTTTCCGCCCGGAAGATCTGCGCTTGGTTGAAAGCGTACAAAAAGGGCTGAAATCCAGAGGCTATCGTGGTCAGGGGCGCATTATGGCAGACAGCAGCGGCAGTGGGATCAGCGAGCATGGCATCGCTTATTTCCACAACCTTGTTGCCCAGATTTACCATAAGGAATGATGGATAATAAGGAGTTGCTTATGTCTGCTTATCAGATGGTTGACGTTATTGTCAGCGATATTGAAACGATCACACCGGCGATCAAACGATTTACATTAATCCCTGATCAAAATACGCATTTGCCTGCGTTTAGCGGCGGCAGCCATATTTTTGTGCAAATGCAGGATGGCAGCCAGCATTATAGCAATGCGTACTCTTTATTGAGTTCTCCTTTTGATGAGCAACATTATCAGATTGCGATTAAGCGAGAAGCGGATTCCTGCGGTGGCTCGGCATTTATGCACGAAAAAGTGGTGATTGGCGATAAGTTGGTGGTGTCTGAACCGAATAATTTATTTCCATTAGTGCCGGAGGCGAAAAAGCATATCTTGATCGCCGGGGGGATCGGCATCACGCCATTTATGTCCCATTTACATGAGTTGGAACGGCAAAATGCCGATTATGAACTGCACTATTGCTACCGCTACGCCAGTGATAATGCGTTCAGGCAAGAATTAATGTCATCGGCATTTAAGGATAAAGTGATTTGCCATGTTTCCTCTGAAGGCACTCGCCTTGAACTCGATACATTTATTGCCCAATTACCCACAGAGAGCCACATTTATACCTGTGGCTCTAATTCACTGAATGAGGGCGTCAGGCAAGCGGCGCAAAAGGCCGGTTTTTCTGATAATCAATTACACTTTGAGCAATTTACGGTCGAAGATAAAACCGGCGATGCGTTTACCCTTGTGCTGGCCCGCTCCGGCGTTGAACTGGAGGTGGATAGCGAATCGACCATTCTGCAAGTGATCGAACGGAATAAAGCCGCCTCGGTTGATTGCCTGTGTCGTGAAGGTGTGTGCGGTACTTGTGAAACTGCCATCTTAGAAGGTGAAGCTGATCACCGTGACCAATATTTTACGGATGAAGAAAAACAGAGCCAGACCTCCATGCTGATTTGCTGTTCCAGAGCGAAAGGGAAGCGATTGGTATTGGATCTGTGATTCAAAAAAAGCCGCCCAACGCCTTTTGATGAGAGGCGTTGGGCGGTTTGTCTATCGCCCGGTAATCGCTATAGCTATTCGAACCGAAACAAATTAATCGCCAATGCCACAAATATTACTGCCGAAGTTTTATTTAAAATATTTTGTACTTTTGGTTTTTGGAATATTTTTTCACTAAAAAAACCGGATAAATAAGAAATAATAGAAAACACAATAAAAGCAATTACAGAGAATATTAAACCAAGAGAGAATAATTGAAATGAAATAGGTATTGCATTTATATTCTGATTGGTGAACTGTGGGAGAAAGGCCAAAAAGAAAATAATGACTTTAGGATTGGATAAATTCATCATTATTCCTTTTTTAATAAGCACTTTAGAATTATTAAATTTATCATTGTTATTTTTAAGTGAAATCGGTTTGGCATTAAAAGCACCCCAAGCCAGATAACATAAATAAATAACACCTAAAGTTTTAATTATTTTTAATATAATTGCATTTTCCCGAACTATTGCAGAAATACCCAACGATATTAATAAGCTGTGTATTATTAACCCAATGCACAAACCAATGGTTATTAAAACTCCAGCCATGCGGCCATTAATCGCTGATTGACTTAATACAAAAATATTATCAGGACCGGGTGAAAAGCATAATAACGTTGAAATGCTGATAAATGTAATGAGTGTTTCTATTAATGGCATAATTATTACCTTGTTAAATTTTTATTTTCAATACTCATGCAAAAAAATATATACTAATCAAACTTCATGATGCGTGTTATATTTCCCCGCGCTGTGGGGAAATATAAGGCTTTGCGTCATCTTGCAGATTGCAACTTGAAATTTATCGAGTATAGCCTATCGATGTATCTAATCATGATACGATTGAAACATAAATGCAAATGGTACTTATATTAAATAAAAAATAATATGGAGAGATCGATTTAATCAAAAGAACACGTTGTAGGGAGAAAAAATATGGATAACCATTATGATATTTTGATTATGGGAGCAGGAGTTTCCGGTATTGGCATGGCATGTCATCTGGCAAGAAAATGCCCGGATAAGAAAATCCAGATATTAGAGCGTCGTCAGGCAATAGGCGGAACCTGGGATTTATTCCGTTATCCGGGCATTCGTACTGACTCAGATATGATGAGTTATGGCTATAAATTTAGCCCCTGGACAGATACCAGTATTTTTGCGGATGGCCCTTCAATCAGGCATTATCTCCAATCAGCAGTAGAAGAACATAATATAGATAAAAAAATCCAGTTTGGCTTAAAAATAACGCAGATTGATTGGTCAAATAAAGACAATCAATGGACTGTCAGTGCAATTGATGAAATAAGAGGAGAACCCCGGCAATTTACCTGCCAATTTCTGATCGGCGCGACAGGTTATTTCAACCATGACAAACCGTATTCACCTGAATTTCCCGGTCTTGCTGATTTTAAAGGCACAATCGTGCATCCACAACATTGGCCTGAAAAATTGGATTATAAACGCAAGCAGGTTGTTGTGATTGGCAGCGGTGCAACGGCAGTCACTTTACTGCCAGCGATGGCGAATGAAACTGCGCATATTACGATGCTGCAACGCTCGCCCAGTTATATATTCTCCATTCCGGGGCGGGATAAAGTGGCTGAATTATTGAAAGGTATTATTCCACAACGTTGGATTTATGCATTCAGCCGCAATCGTAATATCTTATTTTTTAGTGCGCTGTATAAAATCAGCCGTTATTTTCCCAATCAACTGAGATCTGTTTTGCTGAAATTAGCCCGAAGAAAAGTTGGCCCAGAATTTGATATGAAACACCTCACACCCAAATATATGCCTTGGGATCAACGGTTATGTTTTGTTCCCGACAGTAATCTATTTAACGTATTGAAAGAGGGGAAAGCCTCGATTATTACTGACCAGATTGAACGCATTACTGAAAATAGTATTTTTTTGCAGTCCGGCAAAGTATTACCGGCGGATATCATTGTCACGGCAACAGGGTTGCAATTACAAATGATGGGCGGAATAACCCTTTCCATTGATGGGCAACCGCAGGAGGCTAATAAGAAACTGTTCTATAAAGGAACATTGGTACAGGATATTCCTAATTTTGCCTATTTATTCGGCTACATTAATAATGCCTGGACACTCAAGATAGATCTTTCTGCGGATTATATCTGCCGCTTGTTACATGAAATGGGGCGGCGTCACGCAACCGTTGTAACGCCCCAAGCCCAGCCGAGTGAGGTATTGGCTGATAAACACATTTTCGGTGCCTTAACCTCTGGTTATGTCAAACGAGGCGGAGAAGGTCTGCCGCGTCAGGGCCACAGTGAAAACTGGTTTGTGTCACATGATTATCAAAAAGACAAACAAGTATTGCGGCGACCCGTGGATGATCCGGCACTGAAATGGCGCTAATTTTTATCAGCCCGTTCTGATAACGGGCTGATTGTTTTTTAACAATTGCTCCGTAAATCCTCGCCCAATGCGGGCGCGGATATAAGGAGAGCTAATCAGGGGCTTTCTGCGATCTGACATAGTTTTTCAGCGTTTCAATAGTCACACCTCCAGTGCTACAAGCAAAATAGGAACGAGACCATAATACTCCCGATTTAGACTGACGAGGTAAATGTGTGTTCAATTGCCGTACATAGCGACTGCTGATCGATTTCAAATTATTGACCAATACACTCACCGCAAGTTTTGGAGGATATGCCACTAATACGTGAACATGGTCTTCTTCTCCATCCAGTTCTAAAATATCAATCTCAAGCCGTTTTGATGCCGATAAAAAAGCCTCATGTATCTGACTAATCATAGTGTCATTGAGTAGTTTGCGACGGTACGTTGTGACAAATATCAAATGAACAACCAGTTTACTCACTGAGTGACGGCGGTGAAGATAATCAGGGAAATCTTTCTGTATACTCATTTGCAAGGATGCCTGTAACGGTAGTAATATAAGGCAATGTTACCATTGAGCGGTCATTATGTATAGTGCCACGAAAGTACGCCTTTATCCCACAGAAGAACAAATAACCGCACTGGAAAAACAATTTGGTGCGGTTCGTTTTGCGTACAATAAAGCGCTGCATATTCGTTCGCACTGGTATAAACATCACGGCATTTCACTCAATAACCGTAAAGATATCCAGCCGTTACTTCCTGTTGCAAAAAAATCCCGGCGCTATCACTGGCTGAAACAGGCGGACAGCAATGCCCTGCAAGTCTCATTACAGAATCTGGACAGGGCATTTCAAAACTTTTTCCAGAAACGCGCACGATTCCCCCGCTTCAAAAGCAAACAGGGTAAACAATCCAGCTACCATTGCAGCAATCTGAAAGTGACCGCAGACAGCATTCAGATCCCCAAAATATCCGCCATCAAAGCGGTTATCCATCGTGAAATAACCGGGAAGATAAAGAGCATTACGATTACGCGCAGCGCGGCAGGGAAATATTATGCGGCTATTCTTTGTGATGACGGACGGGAAGCACCGGAAAAACCTGCGCTGATAACCGATGTCACCGGTCTTGATATGGGCTTGTCACATTTTGCTATCCAGTCAAACGGTCACAAAGAGCCGAATCCGCGATTTTTGATCCGCAATAGCCGCAACCTGCGGAGGAAACAGAAAGTCCTGTCCCGAAAAAAGAAAGGCAGCGCGAACCGGGCAAAAGCGCGCAGGCAGGTGGCAAAATGTCATGAGCATGTTGCCAACACCCGCGCCGATTTTCAGCACAAACTCTCCCGAACATTGGTTGACGAAAACCAAGCGATCATTGTCGAGACACTGAAAATCAAAAACATGATGAAAAACCACAAACTGGCGCGAGCGATAGGCGATGCGTCATGGCACAGCTTCATTGCCAAACTGGACTATAAAGCGGAGCGTAAAGGTGTTCATCTGGTGAAACTGGATCAATGGTATGCCAGTTCTAAAATGTGCCATTGTTGCGGGTATAAAATGGCCGAAATGCCCTTGCATAAACGAATATGGCAATGCCCTGAATGTAAGGCTGAGCATGACCGCGACATCAATGCCGCCATCAACATCCGGCAAAAAGGTATCCTCGAACTACAGGCGGCGGGACACGTCGTTTCTGCCCATGGAGGCCTGCGTAAATCCGTTGCACCAACGGTAGCGGCCTGAGAAGTGGGAAGCCTCGCCGTTTACGGCGGGGAGCAGTCACGAAGATAATATCTGATAATTGATTATGGAAAATCGCGATATAATATTCCTAAATATCCCAGCTTTCCATTTTATTTAAAAAAATATTTTTTTATTAGATGAGTAAAAATAACAATGCGTTACTTTTCTGCTGTTTATTATTCATGAGGGTAACAGAGGGAGAACATTTATTCCCCCCTGTTGAGATATTTAACGCAAGCATCATCGTTGACAGCAAAGGAGGTATATATCATTCATATCCCTAATTCTTGTGCCTATTGGGTCAATTCTCGTGGAAGGGGAGTGCACCATTTTCCAACAATTTAATGAAATGGGGTCTGGAAACCGAGCGTGTTCAACGCCTCGCCGTAGAAATGCTATTGCTGTAGCTCTTATAAATTTACTTGCACCTTTTCGCATATTTTGTCAGCTTTAACACTGGCAATAACTTCCTAAGCACAGGGTAAACATGATGAAAAGTGTAGGTTTTATCGGCTGGCGTGGCATGGTTGGCTCCGTATTGATGCAGAGAATGATTGAAGAAGGGGATTTTAGCGCGATCAATCCGGTTTTCTTTACGACATCCCAACAGGGTCAGCCAGCCCCGGAATTCGCTGGCAAATCAGGCGTGTTGCAAAATGCGTTTGATATTGAAGCACTGAATGCGCTGGATATTATTATTAGCTGTCAGGGTGGCGATTATACCAATGACATTTATCCCAAACTGAAAGCAACAGGCTGGCAAGGGTATTGGATTGACGCGGCTTCCGCGCTGCGCATGAGTGACGATGCCGTCATTATTCTCGATCCGGTTAACCATCAGCATATTCAAAACAGCCTGAATCAAGGCATTAAAACGTTTGTTGGCGGCAACTGTACCGTTAGCCTGATGCTGATGTCGCTGGGTGGTTTGTTTGCGAATGATTTGATTGAATGGGCATCGGTATCGAGCTATCAGGCGGCTTCTGGCGGCGGTGCCCGTCATATGCGTGAATTGTTGGTACAGATGGGAATGCTGCATAACCAAGTTGCCGATGAACTGCAAAACCCGGCCTCAGCCATTCTGGACATTGAAAAACGCGTCACGGATTTCACCCGCAGTGGCGTATTGCCGACGGCGCAATTTGGCGTGCCGCTGGCGGGAAGTTTGATTCCGTGGATTGATAAGCAACTGGAGAACGGGCAGAGCCGTGAAGAGTGGAAAGGGCAAGCGGAAACCAACAAGATCCTGAATACCGGCAATAATATTATTCCGATTGATGGCCTGTGTGTCCGTATCGGCGCGTTGCGCTGCCATAGTCAGGCATTTACCCTGAAACTGAAACGCGATATTCCGGTTCATGAAATTGAAACGCTGCTGGCTTCTCACAATAATTGGGTGCGCGTGATCCCCAATGACCGCGAACTGACAATGCGTGAATTAACGCCGGCGGCGGTAACCGGTACATTGAATACGCCGGTCGGCCGTTTGCGTAAGTTGAATATGGGGCCGGAATATTTATCTGCCTTTACTGTCGGTGATCAATTGCTGTGGGGCGCGGCTGAACCCCTGCGCCGGATGCTGCGGATTTTGCTGTAGCGAATTTCAAGAATACTGGCCTTCAAAAGTGAGGCCAGTATTAGGGTTTGCCGTTATATCTAATATTAATTAGCTGAAACTATTATTATTTATCCAGCCGAAATTTTGATTCAGCTCGCAAAAACTCATCGAGAAAGGAGAAAAAACAACCAGAATGGATAATATATTAATCATCAATAAACCATAAATACAGATGATTAATGGAGTCATAAAATGAAATTTGATCCACGCTTAAGAACATGGGTTGAGGATGATTTTGATTATGCCGCTAATTTTAAAAAGCAGATGGATTACATTAATTATAAGGATCTCGAAAGGCAACTTAATGAAAATGTGGAGTATCACGCCTTATTAGATCAAGAAGAAGCGATGATTTTTTTGAAAGAATTAGGCAGTGATCTGAAATCATTGCGAGATGGCATTTATTCCGTGGCTGATCCATTATCAAATTTCGCAGGTAATATAAAAGATATCCCCGGTGTTTTTAAAGTGGCAAGCCATTTCAAACCGACAAATGTCGGAATATTTACACATATCGTAAATGAATTAAAAGGCAAAGGTATAATAGCGACAGAGTATTTAGGGAAAAATGGCGAAAGATATATAAAGCTATCGGGTTATCCAGCGGTTAGAAAGTATTTAAATGCGACACGATATCTTATTAGTAATAAAAAGATATTGGAAGTAGGCGTTGGTTCTGTGGCTATGGAAAGTAGTATAGTATCGGGCGTCAGGTTCGGAATTATATTTTCCGCTGCCTATAGAGCCGTTGAATTAATGGTTAAAGATGAATATAGCTTAACTGATTTTTTTGTTAATTTATCGATGGATATGGCTAAATTAATAGTATCGACGACAATAGCTCGGCTTGCTGTTGGAATAATAATGACTTCGCCAATTTTTGCTATTGGATCTAGTGCTACTCTTGTTGCTATAGGTATTTTTTCTCTTGGACTTGGTATTGCAGCAGTTTTATATTTGCTAGATAACCAATTTAAAATTAGTGAAACCATAATTAAAAGACTTAAAGAACATAAGATAAAGCCACCTACACCTTACCACCCAGACCAATTTTTTAGTATATGGAGTAGATACTCTCGTGGATAATGTGAATAGATTAAAAGTGTTTATAGTAGCAGTAGCATTCATGTGTGTTGCAATAATTGCTGGATTAGCATCAATAGATAATTATATTTCATTTATAACTAGAAATATAATTGTAATGTTTTCAACAAAAAGTTCTTGGTTTATTTGGACTAGTCCATTATGTATGTATTTCTCTTTATTATTATTTAAGTACCTGATAACTAAAAAACCGGTGATATTTAATAATAAAATAGGGAGTGTTTGGGGATTTCTGGCTATAATAGGATTTATTTTTACTTTCTTTTTTTCTTTCTATGTTGATTTTAAGCTAAGAAGTGAACATTATATAACATGTAGTAAGTCATCATGGATAGCACCTAATAAATATGTAAAAGATATATCATTGTGTAAATAAATTTATTCGTCTATATGCTTATTTTTCAATATGTGGGGTAGATATTCTCGTGGTTAATAAAAATATTCCATCCAGAGTGAAAATATCTATTGTATCATTGGTTTTTATGAGTATTGCTATATTTGGCGGGTTAGGATCTATAATTAATTATAGAGATTTTTTAACTAGAAGTGATCTCATTGAATTTTCAACAATAAGTGTTTGGTTTATTTGGTGCAGCCCATTTTCTATGTATTTTTCTCTACTGTCTTTTAAGTATCTATTAACCAATAAACCGGTGGTGTTTAATAATAAAATAGGAATTTGTTTTGTTTTTATAGGTATAATTGGGTTTGTTTTTTCTTTGTTTTCTTCTTTTTATGTTGATTTTAAGCTAAGAAGTGAACATTATATAATGTGTAGTAAGTCATCATGGGTGGCACCTAATAAATATGTAAAAGATATATCATTGTGTGAATAAATTTATTCGTCTATATGCTTATTTTTCAATATGTGGGGGAAATATAGTCGTGGGTAATGTAAATAAAATGAAATTATATTTTGGAATGTTGTTTTTTATTTTTATTTCAGCATTGGTTTCATTTTTTTCACTATATGATTATATAGGTTTTTTTAGACGATGGCATATCATTAGATTTTCATGGAAGAGCGCTGGGATTATTTGGAGCGCACCTGTATTTATTTATTTTTCTTATATGTTGCTAATGATATCTTTAAATAAAGAAAAATCATTAAATAGTAAGGTTGGAGATTATATAGCATGTATAACAATAATTGGTTTTACTCTTACTTTGTTTATGTCTTTTTATGTTGATGATAAATTAAGAACCGAGGGTTATTTAATTTGTAGTAAATCATCATGGATGGATAATAATAAATATGTTAAAAATATTTCACTTTGCCACTAAGTATAAGGTAAAACCACCTACACCTTATCATCCTGATCAATTTTTCAGTCTATGGGAGAAATATTATCGTGGATAATATCAATACACCATCTAGAATAAAAACATTTATTGTTGCGCTAATATTTTTGGGTGTTGCTATATTTGGTAGTTTAGCATCAATAATGGATTACAAAGGGCTTTTAACCAAAAGTGATATTATTACATTTTCCACAAAAAGCTCTTGGTTTATTTGGGGTAGTCCTCTGTGTATGTATTTTTCTTTATTCTTATTTAAGACTGTTTTTAGTGATAATATTGAGCTGTTGAAAAATAAAAATAAGATGGCATTAATTAGTAAAATCGGTGGTATTTGTGGTTTTATATGCGTTGTTGGATTTATTTTCACTTTCTTTTTTTCTTTTTATGTTGATTTTAAACTAAAAGATGAAAATTACATAACATGTGCTAAATCATCATGGATAGCACCTAATAAATATGTAAAAAATATATCATTGTGTAAATAAGCATAGCAAATGCTATGCTTATTGTTATTGCTTAATACGTCCTATCTTCCCATATACTATAGGCTGATGTTCCGGCGATAATATGATTCCATGAAATAGATTTATAATTCAGGAAAACCCGTTCATGTGGCATCGCGTCGAAATTATTTATTGAATGTGGATATACACAGGAAATATCCGTGATAGTTGCTTCAGTTATTTTAACTTCATAAAACAATTCTAATTGCCCAACTTGGCTGGTCCTGTAAAAAATAAATTTACCATCGAGTGATTCATTTGAGTCGATTGCCATTGCTAATAATGGCGAAGATTTATCAACGGGTTTAATAAATTGTATGGGCTGATGGCTGACATTTTGTTCCCGCGTGATGGAGTGGTTTAAACTCAATACCTGTATTTGATCCTCATGCCCACTTTGATATCGATTACCGATTGAATCCGGGGTTGAACATCCGGCAGAAATTAAGCCTTGTTTTTTACCTTTCAAAGATAAATAAATCATGTATGACATAAAATACCATCCTAGTTTATTTATTTTTCAAATTGATGTTTGATAAACTTAAAATTGTAATCCGTAAGACGATGCACAGCGGAGAAATATAATACGCATCTTGAAATTGGATTGGTAGACACCATAGCATACAGGTATAAATAAAGACAGAAATATAAAAACAAGCATGTTTGTTTTTATATTTCTATTTGATAAATTTTGTTATATGCTTTTTCATAATAGTGAGAGTATCAGTAGTGTTTTTTCCTTATCCCGTGCCCCGCGCGGGATAAGGAATACTCCTATCATTTTGAATAGCGATTTAAAAAATACTTTTTGTGCTAAATACCCGGCGAGGTTCTGCAACATCACCCGACGGGTATATTAAAATAGATTAATGGCAGAATATAATGTCTTTAATCCTAAAAATAACATGAATATTCCCGCCAGTGAATCCAGCCACACTTTGTAATGAAGATAAGTATTTCTGGGTTTTGGATAGGATAATACGACAGCCACAAAAATATACCATAACGTATCAATGGAGAAAGAAATGGACGGTAAAATAAAATACATTTCCAGTGGCAGTGTATGGCTTAATATGACAGAAAATACACTGACAAAAATTAAAGCCGTATTAGGGTTACTGAGTTGTATCAATAATCCTTGAAAGTAGCTTTGCAAAAAAGATTGTTGTTCTGCAATTGAGCTATCGCCACTTATGATGACTTTTTTCTTTTTAATGGCAAATTTATACGCAAGATAAATAAGATATAATCCACCCAATATTTTTATGAATAAATATAAGTCAGGCATGGTTTTAATCAGCTTTTGCAGTCCAAAAATAGCCGCGAGAGAATAGATTAAACTGCCAGTTCCCATACTTAATGCAGTTGCAATACCATTAAGGCGAGAAGTTGCTACTGTTGTCCGTGCGACGAGGAGGAAACTTTCTCCGGGATTCATCGCTCCCAACAGTAATGTACCCGCAATGGCAATTAAAGAAAGAGTCAAACTTTCCATTAATTAATACCCTAAAACAATCGTTAAATTTTATTAGACCAATCCAACCTTAATATGCCTTTTATATCTTCCCGTTGTCTTGAAAATAGCAATTTGAAAGACAACGGGTATAACTGTAGCTTTGCTCGAAATATAAAAATCGTCAACTGGTAGAAATGACAGTTGAAAAAAAAAGTGTGGGGATTAATGTATTTTCAGGAAGCCGCTATATAGAGCCAGAGGAATGAAAGTTGAGTATGAAAGGCTTTAAGGGGAAGTTTGAAACTCTTTTTGATTATTTTAAATTTCCTAAAAGCATAAAATTTATCTATCAGGTTAATCGCTATACATTAGCTGTTGTTAGCCAAATCCAAGTACTGCCTTATATAGAGAATAAAAAAATGAAAGCGAGTAATATTTTAAGCATGGTAGGTAATACACCTTGTGTGTTACTTAATAAAATTAATACTCATGGGATAAACGTTTATCTTAAAATGGAAACGACTAACCCCGGCGGAAGTATTAAAGACAGAATAGCGATAGCTATGCTGGAAAATGCGGAAAATAAAGGTTTACTGAAACAGGGAATGACGGTTATCGAACCCTCATCAGGAAACACGGCTATTGGGTTAGCAATGGCATGTGCTTATAAAGGATATAAATTTATTGCTATTCTGGATAGGATGGTACCGAATGCGAAAAGAGATAAAATAAAAGCCTATGGCGCTGATATTATCTTTTTACCCGAGTTTGACGATGGTATTGATACGGTTTTATATCGAATCGAGTTAACAAAAAAAATTATTGCTTCGTACCCAAATGCTTTCAGCCCCATGCAATTTGAGAATGAAGATAATCCTCTGGAACATTATCATTCAACAGCCCATGAAATTTATGATCAATTCGGAGAACAATTAAACGGGGTTTTTATTACCGCAGGCAGCTGTGGAACGATTACGGGTGTATCAAAATATATAAAAGAAAGGAATCCTGAAACAAAGGTCTTTGCTATAGAGCCTCAGGGTTCAATTATATTTGGTGGCGATTCTGGGAAATATTTTGTACAGGGTGCCGGGTTGGCGTTCCGTCCAATTATATTGGATGATAGTCATATTGATGATGCGATAAAAATCTCCGATTTAATTGCTTTCAAAACAGCAAGAGAATTAGCACGAAAAGAAGGAATATTAATTGGTGGTACAGGTGCCTGTGCATTAGCTGCTGCATTAGATAATTTACATCATTTCAATAGTGGAGATAATATTGTCATCATTATTCCTGATAGTGGTGAACGTTATGTTGATACAATTTACAATGATACATGGCTTGCCGATCACGACTTTGCAGCGTTAATTCAAGAAAGCACTTGTGACAATGAATTGAAAAATATTATATATGATTTAGGATGCACATTAAATGAATTCTAATAGTGTGATTGTTATTTTTTATAATAGGCTTTACAACCCGCTGATTATCAAAGAACTTAAAAAGAGTTTTTATGAAGTATATTCCTTGTTTATTGATGAGGGAAAAATAGGTGATGTGGAAGAAATTGAATTAGAATGTATGGCAGCCGGTGCAGATCATTTTATTTATAAAGATTATCGCGCTCAATTTGCCAATAACATAATATCCAAAGCCATTAAAGCCAATGCAATATATCAAGAGGGTTATCATCTTAGTGCCGCGCTTTCTCGTCCCGCTCTTGCTGAAGCGGCAGTTGAAGTCGCCGAAGAATTGGGTATTGACTATATAGCACATCAATTCCGTGGAAATGATCAGGTCAGAATGGATATGAATATCGAAATTCTGGGTAAAAAGCCGCTGGCCTCATTACGTCATTTTTCATATACGGATGAAGATGTTTATAAGTATGCAATTAATTATGGTATTCCTTTGGAGTTTGGCTGTAATAATCCCTATTCAACCAGTGAAAATATGTGGGGATTAACAATAGAGTGCGGTGATTTGGAATATCCAGACAACCAGATACCCGAAGATGTAAAACAGGTTATTTCAAGAGCAGCTAACGATAGCGCTAAGCCAATTGTAGTGAGTGTGACTTTTGAAAAAGGAATTCCCATTAAATTAAATAATAAGGAAAAAGAAATTCACCAAATTATTAAAGAACTGAATGATATTGGTGGGCGTTATTTAACTGGCGTATTTGATATGGTTGAAGATGGTGTTGTTGGATTGAAAAGCAGGGCAATATATCAGTCTCCTGCGGCTCATATTTTAATTACCGCCCATAAACAATTAGAGCTATTTTGTTCCAACAGACATGAAAATTGGTTCAAAGAAACGATTGATAAAAAGTGGACGGAAATGGTTTATTCAGGGCTTTGGTATGATCCTCTTATGGATCACTTAAATGCCTTTATTGATAGTGTTAATTCGAATGTTAATGGCGTAATCAGTCTGGAAATTGGCAAGTATTACGTGCGTGTTATTTCACGCCATTCGGATACATCAATATATGACCCAACGATGGCTATTTATAATTGCGGGCATCTTTATAGTCAATCTGATGCGGAAGGTTTTTCGAAAATATTTAATATCCATAGTAAATGCAGTGCAATTAAAAAGAGGAAACAACATGATTCATGAGTTACTGATGTGTAAACCTGATTTCTTTGATATCGAATATGTTATTAATGATTGGATGGATACGGAAAATAAAGTAGACAAAGTTTTAGCAAAAAAACAGTGGGATTATGTTTATGATAGATTAGTTGAACGTGGTGTTAAAGTTAAAATAATTGAACCCGTCCAAGGTTTACCTGATATGACCTTTGCTGGAGATTGTGGCATGATCCACAATAATAAATTCTTGGCAAGTAATTTCAGGCATCCTGAACGGCAAGGAGAAAGACAGCATTATATTGATTTCCTGAAGAACGAAGGTGTTGAAATTCACAGCGTAGATCCAGAGGTTTATTTTGAAGGTTTGGGCGATGTTATTTATTGGGAGGACAGTATTATTTTCGGTTTTGGTCCTCGTTCAGATAAAGAGGCCGTGAAAGCGATTCGTGATACCTATCCTGAGCTTAAAGTCCGTGGTGAATTACATATTCAGGATAATACGTTTTTCCATGTCGCTTTAGCATTTTCTTTTATTGATAAAGATACCATCATTTATTATCCGGAAGCATTTACACCGGAAAGCCGGAAATATATTGAAAACAATTTTAGTCGCCGTATCGCCGTTTCAGAATATGATGCCAAAGAGTTATTTGTCTGCAATAACATTCCTATCGGTAAAGATATTCTGTTGCATGACTGTACCCCAGAAGTTGAGAATAAAATTAATGAACTTGGTTTTAATGTCGTGAAGTGTGATATGAGCGAATACCTTAAAAGTGGCGGAAGTTTGCGCTGTTTGGTCCTGAAACTGAATTAAGAGATAAAGAAATGTATATATTAGGTATTAATTCTGTCTATCATGAATCGGCGGTTTGTCTTATTAAGAATGGTGAAATTATTTTCGCTATCGAAGAAGAACGTTTAAACAGATGTAAACATGGCAAACCGGCAAATATAGATAATCCTGATGAATTACCATTGGAATCTATTCAAGCTGCTCTCTCTTTTGCGAATATACAATTATCTGATATAGAGAGTATTGGCTATTCAATTGATCCTGTTGCGAGATATAAATCAGTATACAGTGACGAGGTGAAATTACCCGATAGTTGGGCAACGGGATCCGGTGAGGCATTATTTTATCGTCAGACGACGAATGTGCCGTTGAAATTATATGAAATGGGCTTCCGTGGTCATTTCCATTGGGTAGCACATCATACTGCTCACGCGGCTTCTGCTTATTATCCTTCACCATTTAATGAATCACTTATTCTTTCCCTTGATGGCATCGGTGAAGATAATACGAGTGGCATCTTTATTGGTAAAGATAATCAGTTAACTAAAATTGCAACGATTTCTTATCCTAATTCCATCGGATTTATGTGGGAGAAATTTTCGGCATATTTAGGTTTTTCTGAATATGATGCCTGTAAAGTGATGGGAATGGCAGCTTATGGTAATGCAGAAAAGTTCAAGGCGCAATTTGCTGAAATAGTGAAGTGTTTACCAGAAGGGCAATTTACGATTGATAATCATGTGCTGGAATTTCGCGGCCATTCATTCTCTAATCTGGAGAAATTATTTAATTTACCGTTGCGCCGTAAAAGCGATGAATTACGTCAGGAGCATTATGATATTGCCGCGACATTGCAAGTAGTGACCGATGATATTGTTATGAATATGGCGCAATATTATTTGTCAGTCACGGGCAGCCGACATCTCTGTTTGGCTGGCGGTGTGGCACTGAATTGTATTACTAACCAACTCTTATATCAGCAATGTGATATTGATGATATTTATGTTCAGCCAGCAGCGCATGATGCGGGAACAGCAATTGGTGCCGCGTTATATATTTGGCATCATATGATGGATCATAAACAGCGTTATTCCATGACGAATGCTTATCTTGGTCCGGAATATTCAGATTTACAATATGAGGAAGCATTATCAAAATATGATTTGGCTTGGGAAAAGTCAGAAAATATCTATGATGAAGTGGCCTCTTTGATTGCAGATAATAATGTCATTGCCTGGTTTCAGGGGCGTATGGAATTTGGTCCAAGAGCACTTGGTAACCGCAGTTTATTGGCAGATCCTCGCAATAAAGCTATTCGTGATTTAATGAATGTTAAGGTAAAGCACCGGGAATTTTTCCGGCCGTTTGCGCCAAGTGTTTTGCGTGAGTATGCCAATGATTGGTTTATTTCACGTGGCCTCCCTGACGCTGCTCAATATATGTTATTAGCGATGGACGTAGAGCAAGACAAGCGCGATTTAATTCCTGCGGTAACCCATGCTGATGGAACGGCCCGTGTACAACTTGTTGATGAGAAAATAAATGCAAGTTATGCTCGGCTGATTAATTCTTTCCATAAGCTGACGGGAGTACCTATTCTACTTAATACTTCTCTTAATGATAGTGAGCCAATTGTTTGCTCACCTGAAGATGCGATTAAAACATTTTTAAAAACCAGAATTGACTATCTTGTTTTGGGGCATTATATCGTTAAAGCACGACATTAATAATTATACCCGTCGTCTTTCAAACTGCCTCTTTGTTGGCTGCGCTCGCTCACCCCAGTCACATAGTTATCTATGTTCAGGGGATGAACTTACTTGTCGCCGCGACGCAGCTTGGAATCCATAGGGTATAGAGGTTACATCAGTGATCACAAAAATTGTTTTTGCACGTTTTTTTCTATATTTTCAGAGGCATTTATTATTTTTGCTGTGCCTGTGCTGGTGTATACCTCTACTCGCCGTTCCTCTGGCGAGTTTCATCCGTGCAAGATTATTATTATTCATTGATTATAGATTTATTTTCTTGATGTTTTTTATATTTATCGTGTTATCTTTTTTAATCATTAAGCCATTTCGTTATTTTACAACCAACGACTAATCTCAAAGGAAATAAAATGTCTATTAAAAAATATTTACTGGTACTGGATTATCTTCCTGCTCGTATTGATGAATTAAAACTTATCAAAGATTATATTCATGATAAATACGCGCTGGATATGGTTATTATCAGCGATTTACTTTCAGGAGATGAAAATAAATTTTGTCATCATGTTTTCCATTTGCCTGTTTCATCGCCTGACTATCAGGGTGAGGTGTTGAAGTTAATGGCAAGTTTGGAAATGGAGTGTGTTTGTATTTTGCCTTTTATGGATGCTGTTTCAGGACATGCCGCCGCGCTTGCGAAAAAATTGGGGATATATGGTGATGATGCCATATTAAGTTTTGCCGGAATCAATAAATTACAATATCGGGAACAAGAAAAGGTGCTTGCTAATTTTTTGATAGCCCAGAATATTGTTATTCCACGCTCAACAAAAATTGATAATTATGGACAGTTGGATGATTTTTTCGGTTTGTGTCAATCAGGAATTGTCATTAAACCGACCGATGGGCGGGCGAATATTGGCGTAAAAGCAGTGAAAAATTATTCCCTATTAAAATCGTCTTATGAGGAAACATTACAGGCAGCCCATCAGAGTGTCATTATCGCTGAGGAGTTAATCGAATTTGATGCCGAGTTTTCCTATGATGGTGTCGGCACACTTTCTTTTTTAACTCAAAAAGTTAACCAAATCGGTGAATATCCCGTGGAGATTGGTCAAATTGTCCCAGCGCAGTGTTCTCCGCTAAATAGCCTGTCTTTAATAAAAGCCGGGCAGAGTATGAATCTAATTTCCGGGCAACGTTATGGTGCTTTCCATAATGAAATCAAACTCAATTCATCAACGGGTGAAACTTTCTTAGTTGAAACAAATCGTCGGCCAGCGGGTATGCATATTTGGGATATGGCGAATAAAGTTTTTGATATTTCATTGCAGAAAATTTGGGTAGATCATTTGGTTCAGGGATATTCAGATATTAATACGATACCTAAGGCTCATGGTAGCGCATTTATTATGAATTTGGTTTCGCCTAAGGATGGCGTTATAAGAAAAGGGTTTGATGAAAATATCGTTAAGCAAAAATTTATGTCTCTGGTTCATGACCTGCTTCAAAGTTATCAATATGAAATAATATCGACCAAAATTAAGGTTACAGAAAATTCTCAGGTTTATAAAATACCTAAAACTAATAATGAGTTTTGTGGATATGTCTGTGTTTATATCAAGAGCCAAGAAGTAAATCACCTTGAATGTATGAACGCGATTAATTGTTTATGGCAATCACTGATACAAGAGTTTATTTTTTGATATTATATCAAATTGTAACATATAGCTTTTGCGATGGCGGCGACTTTATTTGGCACCGCCAATTTGTCTAAAATATTTGCGATATGGAAGTTGACTGTCCGGGTTGAAAGCGTCAGGATGCTACCGATATCTGCGGATGTTTTGCCTTCTGAAGCCCATCGCATTATTTCTATTTCGCGCATTGTAAGAGAGGGAATGCAGGTGTCATCAGTGACTAATAGAGAAAGTTTATTGGCTATTAATTCTGATAAAGAGAATAATTTTTGAGTGTATTCAATATTTTCTTTGAGATATTGATGGCTTTTAACCCTGAAAAAAGAACATAATGTTTTTTCTCCTTTCTGGGTTTTATGGATGATTGAGTGAGCTAAAATATTTTCACGAGAGTTAAAATCGCGCCATATTTCGGGATAATGGTTATTCATTTTTTCATGCCATGATATAAAGAATGGAAAAGTGGCAGATGGCATGATGTTGAAGGAATTAAGAATCGTTTTATGTGAATCTTTGTCAATATTGAAATTTTCATCGAAACAATTAATGAAATAAGATTTTCGTTTTGTTAAAGGATAGGGGTTTTCTTGATATAATGAGTAATATTGATAATTGTATTTATCGATGATATTTAAAATGGATTTTTTTAATTGTGCGGTGGTGTATGTGTTATTTACACATTCATAGTTACCTTGAAAGGTTGAGTCTAACATCAATTTTCTCCTTTGTTTTGTAATATGGAGAATGAAATTAACGTATTGTAATTATAAAAACAATATCTTTATATCATAATATAGAATAAATACTATTCCTGCTCTATTAAAATACAGTTATTGTATTTTATGTTTTTAGCTATACCATTCGCCTTTCAAGGTGAAAATTAATATGAATATCTATACTTCTCGGATATACGAGGAGATAGAAGCCGAAAATTGAAATCCATAGGGTATAGATGTTTCTATATGATTTTTCATAATAGTGAGAGTATCAGCCGTGGTTTTTTCCTTATCCCGCGCGTCGCGCGGGATAAGGAATACTCCTGTCATTTTGGAAAGCTATTTATGTTTTGAGTTAAATAAAAAACCTCATATCATTTGTTGATATGAGGTTTTTTTATTTAAAATAACGAAAATTATCTGAGAGATGAAATTGAAGCCACAATATTAAATATCAATATTTGCTGCTTTCAACGCATTCTCTTCGATAAATGCCCGGCGAGGTTCAACCGCATCACCCATCAGCGTCGTAAACAGTTGATCTGTTGCAATGGCATCTTTTACTGTCACGCGCATCATGCGGCGGGTTTCCGGGTTCATGGTGGTTTCCCACAGCTGTTCCGGGTTCATTTCTCCCAGACCTTTATAACGCTGGATCGAAAGGCCACGGCGGGATTCTTTGCCCAGCCATTCCAACGCCTGTTCAAAGCTGCTCACCGGCTGACGGCGCTCACCGCGTTCAATATAAGCGCCTTCTTCAATCAGGTTGCCAATCAATTCGCCCAGTTTGCTGATGCGGCGGTATTCCCCACCGTGGACGAAATCGAAATCAAGATTGTAGTTGGTATCAACGCCGTGGGTGCGGATGCACAGAATCGGTTCGTAAACCTGACGCTCGCGGTTTTCATGGATTTTGTAGCTGTAGGTGCTGCCATGCTGCTCGTTATCATTCAGTCGAGTGCATAGCGTATTTGTCCACTCTTCCACTTTGGCCTGATCGCTTAAGGTAGCCTCAGTCAGTTTCGGATGGTAGATCAGGTTGTTCAGTAACGCCTGCGGATATAAACGCGCCATCCGTTTGATGATTTTGTGCGTCGAGTTGAACTCTGTCACCAGTTTTTCCAGTGCTTCACCTTGCATGGCCGGTGCATGTGGATTGATGTAGAGCGCGGCGCCATCCAGCGCAATGGACATCTGATAGGTCTCCATTGCATCGTCATCTTTGATGTATTGCTCCTGTTTGCCTTTCTTCACTTTGTACAGCGGTGGCTGGGCAATGTAGACATAGCCGCGCTCGATGATTTCCGGCATCTGACGATAGAAGAACGTCAGCAGCAAAGTACGGATATGGGAACCATCGACGTCGGCGTCGGTCATGATGATAATGCTGTGGTAACGCAGTTTGTCCGGGTTGTATTCGTCGCGGCCAATGCCACAACCCAGCGCGGTGATCAGGGTGGCGACTTCCTGTGACGAGAGCATTTTGTCAAAACGCGCTTTTTCAACGTTGAGGATTTTACCTTTCAATGGCAGGATCGCCTGATTTTTCCGGTTACGCCCCTGTTTTGCCGAGCCGCCCGCAGAATCCCCTTCCACCAGATAAAGTTCAGACATCGCCGGATCACGTTCCTGACAATCCGCCAGTTTCCCCGGCAGGCCAGCCAGATCCAGCGCACCTTTACGACGGGTCATTTCACGCGCTTTACGGGCCGCTTCACGGGCACGGGCGGCATCAATGATTTTGCCGACGACGGTTTTGGCATCGTTCGGGTTTTCCAGCAGGTATTCCACCAGCTTCTCATTCATCAGCGTTTCAACCGCCGTTTTCACTTCGGAGGAAACCAGTTTGTCTTTGGTTTGTGAAGAGAATTTCGGATCCGGCACTTTAACGGAAATCACCGCAATCAGACCTTCACGGGCATCATCACCGGTGGCGTTGACTTTGGATTTTTTGTTGTAGCCCTCTTTATCCATGTAGCTGTTGAGGGTACGGGTCATCGCGGTACGGAAACCCACTAAGTGTGTGCCGCCATCGCGCTGGGGAATGTTGTTGGTGAAGCAGTAAATGTTTTCCTGAAAACCGTCATTCCATTGCATGGAGATTTCAACGCCGATACCGTCTTTTTCAGTGGAGAAATAGAAAACATTCGGATGGATCGGGTTTTTATTGCGGCTCAGGTATTCAACAAACGCCTTGATCCCGCCTTCATAGTGGAAGATCTCTTCGGCTGAGGAACGCTTGTCAAGTAAACGGATGGAAACACCGGAATTCAGGAATGATAATTCGCGCAGGCGTTTTGCCAGAATCTCATATTCGAACTCGGTGTTAATTTTGAACGTATCCATACTTGGCCAGAAACGCACCTTTGTGCCTGTTTTTTCCGTGTCACCGACCACTTTCAGCGGCGCCTGCGGAACACCGTGCTGGTAAGTCTGTTCGTG
Source organism: Enterobacteriaceae bacterium (assembly GCA_031253755.1). Lineage (GTDB taxonomy): Bacteria > Pseudomonadota > Gammaproteobacteria > Enterobacterales > Enterobacteriaceae > Xenorhabdus. Next base: position 20,870 of record JAIRVT010000040.1, on the reverse strand, counting down.
AACTTTGCCGTCACGATGGATAGTCAGCTCCAGTTTTTCAGATAAGGCGTTAACAACCGAAACCCCTACGCCATGAAGACCGCCGGACACTTTATAGGAGTTGTCATCGAATTTCCCTCCCGCATGGAGCACCGTCATGATGACTTCTGCTGCGGAAATCCCTTCTTCTTCGTGGATTCCGGTCGGGATCCCACGTCCGTCATCCTGTACAGAAACCGAGTTATCTGCATGGATAGTGACAACGATTTTGTCACAATGACCTGCGAGGGCTTCGTCGATAGCGTTGTCAACAACTTCGAAAACCATGTGGTGCAGGCCAGTACCATCATCGGTATCGCCGATATACATGCCCGGACGTTTACGAACAGCATCCAGCCCTTTTAATACCTTGATACTTGAGGAGTCATATGTATTCGACATCAACGTTTCTCGCTTATCTTAACTGTGGTTGAACCTCGTACCCTACATTTTTCGAGCTGCCGATACCTTTGGGATCGATACCTTTGGCTATAGTTAGAGGCCCTCGAAATCAATAGTTAGAGGCTCTCGAAATCAATGGGGCATATTTTGCCATTTTCTACGCGAAACATCCTGCTATTTACGTCAATCATGTCTGCAACTTGCTCAGGTGTGATAGCACTGACAAACACCTGAGCCTGCGTAGATTTCAGACGCTCGGCCAATAATTTACGGCGACCGGCATCCAATTCAGAGGCAAAATCATCAAGCAGATACAGGCATTTTTGCCCGCTCTGTCGGGTGAAATATTCACCCTGCGCTAACCTCAGGGCGCACATCAGTAATTTGAGCTGACCGCGTGAAAGCATATCTTCAACCGATGTGCCGTCTGCCCTGATCCGCAGGTCGGCTTTGTGGGGGCCAGATGCGGTGTAGGTTAACGCTCTGTCGCGCTCAAACTGCCGCGCGAGGAGTTCTGCGTATTCACTCTCTTTGTCCCAGCCTTGCTGAAAGGCGACGCTGAGCGTGAATTCGGGTAAAAATTGTTGGCAGGTTTTTTCGATATCGTCCGTGATACCTGCAATATAGTCAGCCCGCCATTGGCTGACCTGAGTCGCCAGCGGAACCAGTTCCTGATCCCAGTGCTGAATCTGGCTATAACGGGTGACCTGCCGTAAGGCGGCGTTTCGTTGTTTGAGCAGCCTTTTCAGGTTCGCCCATGCGGTAAAAAAACGCGGCTCATTATGGAAACAGCCCCAGTCGATAAACGCCCGCCGGTATTTCGGGCCACCATTCAACAAGGTAAAGCCTTCGGGTGTGATCAGCTGCATCGGCAGCATTTTTGCCAGTTCGGCAATTTTGTGCCCGTCACTGCCATCGACTCTGACTTTGCTGTCGCCCTGACGGTTTTTGCTTAATCCAATGGATACGGTTCGTTCATGGAATTGTTGTTTTTCGATCTCATCAAGCTGTTCTCCATAACACTCTTCTCCATAACGCTCTTTTCCATAACGCTTTTCTCCATGAAAAATGCGCCCATGAAGAATAAATTCCTCGCAATCATGGCGGATCACTTTTCCCGCCTGAATGCTGCGAAAAGCGCGCCCGTGGCCCAGTGTGTAGATGGATTCCAATACACTCGTTTTGCCGCTGCCATTAGAACCCACCAGAAAATTAAACCCGGTCGCTAATGGCAAATCGGCATTTGCGATATTACGAAAATCGCGGATCAACAAACGCGAAAGGATCATTTTTATGAGTTTACTGGCACATGTTATAGACGCATCGGCATCACGACATAAGTCGCAGCCTGACTGGCTGAATTTTCGATCCTGACACTGGAGGTGGCATCCGTCAGCAGTAAATTGACCTGCTCACATTTCAATGCGTTGAGCACGTCCAGGATATAACTGACGTTGAAACCGATTTCCATCTCAGTGCCCTGATAGCTGACATCCACAATCTCTTCTGCTTCTTCCTGTTCTGGGTTATTGGCAGTAATTCTGAGCTGGTTTTCGCTCAGGTAGATGCGGACGCCGCGAAATTTTTCGTTGGATAAAATTGCCGCCCGTGAAAACGCCTGTTTCAGCAGATCGCAACTGGCTTCCAGCACTTTATCCGGGTTTTTGGGCAAAACACGACGGTAATCAGGAAAACGACCATCAACCAGTTTTGAGGTAAAGGTGAAATCGCCCACATGAGCGCGGATATTGTTGCTGCCAATCTGTAATTGGAGCGGATTATCGCCGCCATCCAGCAGCCGCATCAGTTCAATGACGCCTTTACGGGGCACAATCACGGAATGCGAAGGTAAACTCTGGCCGATATTCATGGAGCAAACTGCCAGACGATGGCCGTCGGTGGCAACCGTACGCAGCTCTTCCCCTTCGGTTTCGAACTGCATTCCGTTCAAATAATAGCGGACATCCTGATGGGCCATCGAAAATTGCGTGGACTCAATCAGGCGCTTCAATGTAGCTTGCGGCAGTGAAAATTCCACTTCGCTCTGCCAGTCATCCAGATTGGGGAAACCGGCCGCCGGAAGGGTCGAAAGTGCAAAGCGGCTGCGACCGGAACGAACCAGAATGCGGTCGCCATCCAGTTCAACGCTGATTTCCGCGCCTTCAGGCAACCCGCGCCAGATATCAAAGAATTTACGCGCGGGAACGGTCGTAGAGCCTGCTTCATGCGGCCGAGCAAGCGCGACACGCGCCCGCATTTCCATTTCTAAATCGGTTCCTGTCAGTAACAGGGAGCCTTCCGTCACTTGTAACAACAAGTTGCTTAAAATCGGCAGAGTAGGACGGCCGCCTAAAGGGCTGCTAACCAGTTGTAAAGGCTTTAATAATTGCTCACGTTCAATGATAAATTTCATAGCGCTTAGGAAGACAATGTTCTGATTAAGTTAGAAAAATCCTCTTTGATATCGTGACTTTCTTCGCGCAGTTGTTCGATTTTACGACATGCGTGAAGGACTGTGGTATGGTCACGACCACCAAAGGCATCCCCGATTTCAGGCAAGCTGTGGTTTGTCAGCTCTTTTGCCATTGCCATTGCCATCTGCCGTGGACGGGCAACAGAACGCGAACGGCGCTTGGAAAGCAGGTCGGCAACCTTGATTTTGTAATATTCAGCAACGGTTTTCTGGATATTATCAATGGTGACCAGCTTTTCCTGTAGAGCTAATAAGTCACGTAATGCTTCGCGAACAAAATCAATCGTAATCGCCCGGCCGGTAAAATTGGCGTTGGCGATGACTCTGTTTAATGCGCCTTCAAGTTCACGCACGTTGGAACGCAGGCGTTTGGCGATAAAAAAGGCCACTTCGCCCGGTAGCTGAATCTGGTTTTCGTCCGCTTTCTTCATCAGAATGGCAACACGGGTTTCCAGCTCCGGCGGCTCGATAGCGACGGTCAGCCCCCAGCCAAAACGGGATTTCAGCCGATCTTCAACGCCGTTAATCTCTTTGGGATAACGGTCGGAAGTCAGAATGATTTGCTGGTTACCTTCCAGTAACGCATTGAACGTGTGGAAAAATTCTTCCTGAGATCGCTCTTTATTGGCGAAAAATTGAATATCGTCGATAAGCAGGGCATCGACGGAGCGATAATAGCGTTTGAACTCTTCTATCGCATTGTTTTGCAATGCCTTAACCATGTCCTGCACAAAGCGTTCAGAATGCATATAGACGACTTTCGCATTCGCTTTGCGCGCCATGATGCTGTTACCCACAGCATGTAAAAGGTGGGTTTTACCCAGCCCGGTTCCGCCATACAAAAACAGCGGATTGTAAGCGCCGCCCGGATTATCGGCAACTTGCCGCGCGGCTGCTCTGGCGAGCTGGTTGGATTTACCTTCAACAAAGTTATCAAAGGTATGTTTAGGATTGACATTGGAACGGTAGGATAACTCCGGCTGTGCTTTCGCATTATCCCAGCTCGGACGTACAGATAAACTGGATGGCACCGCAGCCACTGGCATATCAGCAATGATTTTCTGAGAGGTAGACTGGCTCGGTGAAACCGGTTTATTACCGACTTCAAAACGCAGTAATGGTACTTCAGGGCCACAGAAATCAGTTAATAACAAATTGATATTGTTAATATATTTCTCTCTAACCCAATCGAGTACAAAGCGGTTGGGGGCATAGAGAGCCAACGTGTTATCGTTTAGTTCTGCCTGAAGGGGGCGTATCCACATACTGAATTCTGTGGCAGGTAACTCATCCTGCAATCGGGCAAGACATTGCTGCCAAAGCGAAAGTGACACGGCGAACTCCCCTAAAACAAGACCAATAAAAGAATCTGGAATAATCGATACGTTATAATGGGCACAAGGTATAACTTTTTATCTACTGATAAGCGACTTATCCGATAAGTGACTTACCCGTAGCAAGGCTCGCAGTACCTTGTGGCGATTTCTAATTTCATCGCTCTCCCAACGATCCGTACAGCGAGATCGGAATCGTGACCGGTGATCATAACGCAAAAGACGACATAAATCCTCATTCTTTTACACAGCTTTGATGCTTTTTATCCACAGGGAGATCACCACGCTTTGGTATGCGGATGAAGGTAAAGCCTATATGAAGATATGGTAGTGTAATCATGGTATATAGCAAATTCCATTTAGATATTGTTTAAAATTTAATGGGAAAAGCGTTGTATAATCTTTACTCAAATAGAGGGATCAGTGTAGTATCCTTGCGCTTTATTGCACAGTCCGTATAATCTTGCACCCTGTGTGTAATTCCGGAACGATTTTTTCTGGCAAAGGCTGGAGGAAGTCAGGAGTAACACTTTAGAGAACAAAATGTTGGGTAGCAACAAGCCTGATACTCGTTGTAACGCGGTCAGGCTCGCGTCATCTTGGATTGACTAAGGGTAGTACATTTTATTACAATCCTGCCTCTTTCTATATTATTGATGTTGCGATTGAGGCATCGGTGTCTACTTATTTCCACTGGTCGCCAACGCATTTGCTGAATCAGTTACAAATTTTAAGTTAGGTAGAAATCGCTATGAAACGCACTTTTCAACCCTCCGTACTGAAGCGTAACCGTTCTCACGGTTTCCGCGCTCGTATGGCCACTAAAAATGGTCGTCAGGTTCTGGCTCGCCGTCGTGCGAAAGGCCGTGCTCGTCTGACTGTTTCTAAGTAATAAAGCTAACCATTCCAAGTGGTTAAGCTCGCTTTTCCGAGGGAGTTACGTTTGTTAACTCCCGAGCATTTCACTTATGTTTTCCAGCAGCCACAACGGGCAAGTTCCGCAGAGATAACCATCCTTGGACGCCTTAATGAGCTGGGGCATCCCCGCATCGGTCTGACCATCGCCAAGAAAAATGTTAAACGTGCCCATGAGCGTAATCGTATTAAAAGATTGGCTCGTGAAAGTTTTCGTTTGAATCAACATAATTTGCCTTCAATGGATTTTGTGATTTTGGTGAGGAAAGGGGTGGCTTCACTTGATAACCGTGAGCTAACGGAAGCGTTAGGAAAATTATGGCGTCGTCACTGTCGCTTGGCTCGCGCCTCTTGATTGCGTTAATCAGGGGCTATCAGTTGGGGATCAGTCCACTTCTGGGGCCGCATTGTCGTTTCAATCCAACTTGTTCTCACTATGGCATTGAGGCATTACGCCGGTTTGGAATGATAAAAGGCAGTTGGTTAACAGTGAAACGCATATTGAAATGCCACCCTTTACACGAAGGTGGTGATGATCCTGTCCCACCTAAAAAAGACGACGATAACAGAGAACACTAACGATGGATTCGCAACGTAATCTTCTTCTCATCGCTTTGCTGTTTGTTTCGTTCCTGGTCTGGCAAGCGTGGGAGAAGGACCAGAACCCACAGCCGATTGCACAGATCACGCAACAAGCAAATACGCCGAGTCATGAAGTAAGCTCTGGGCAAGGTAAAATGATCACCGTGAAAACGGATGTGCTTTCATTGCATATCAATACGCGTGGCGGTGATATCGAAGAGGCTGATTTGTTGGCCTATCCTGATGCTTTAGACTCTAAAACCCCATTTAAACTGCTGGAAACCACGCCAGAGTTCACTTATCAGGCGCAAAGTGGCTTAATCGGCACTGATGGCCCGGATAATCAGGCTGAGCGCCCTTCCTACACAGCGGCTCAGAATAATTATGTTTTGGCGGATGGTCAGGATGAATTGCGGATCCCAATGACATATACCGCACCAAACGGTGTGGTTTATGTGAAAACTTTCGTGCTGAAACGTGGTAACTATATAGTTTCTGTTGATTACAGCATCAAGAACGTCACTGACAAACCGTTGCAGATGATGTTTTTTGGTCAGTTGAAGCAGACGGTTGAGCTGCCTAAACATCGTGATACTGGCAGCAGCAACTTTGCCCTGCATACTTATCGCGGTGCCGCTTATTCATCCAGCGAAGAAAAGTACGAAAAATACAAGTTTGATGAAATTGAAAGCAAACCGCTGGCCGTTACCACAAAAGGCGGCTGGGTCGCGATGCTCCAGCAATATTTCGCCACCGCTTGGATTCCGGGCGCCGGTGACACCAGCACTTTCTACACCACTGACCTGAAAAACCAGAACATGGCTATCATCGGGTACAAAGGTGAAACCATCAATATTGCGCCGAACAGCCAGCAGAATATCTCTTCTACTCTGTGGGTTGGTCCTGAAATTCAGGACAAAATGGCGGCAGTTGCGCCTCATTTGGATCTGACCGTTGATTACGGCTGGTTGTGGTTTATTTCACAGCCTCTGTTTAAGTTGCTGAAGTTCCTGCATGAATACATCGGTAACTGGGGCTTTTCCATTATTGCCATCACCTTTATCGTGCGCGGTATCATGTACCCGCTGACGAAGGCGCAATACACTTCAATGGCGAAAATGCGTCTGCTGCAACCGAAAATCACTGCGATGCGTGAGCGTATCGGTGATGACCGTCAGCGCATGAGTCAGGAAATGATGGCGTTGTATAAGACCGAGAAAGTGAACCCGCTGGGCGGCTGTCTGCCTCTGGTTATCCAGATGCCAATTTTCCTTGCATTGTATTACATGCTGATGGGTTCGGTTGAACTGCGTCATGCGCCGTTTATCGGCTGGATTAATGACTTGTCTGCACAGGATCCTTACTACATCCTGCCGTTGCTGATGGGCGGAACGATGTTTGTGATTCAGAAACTGTCACCGACTACCGTTACTGATCCGATGCAGCAGAAGATTATGACTTACATGCCTGTCATGTTTACGGTCTTCTTCCTGTGGTTCCCGTCTGGTCTGGTACTGTACTATATCGTCAGTAATCTGGTGACGATTATCCAGCAGCAGGTGATTTTCCGCGGTCTGGAAAAACGCGGTCTGCATACTCGCGAAAAGAGCAGCCGTGAAAAAGGCTCGCACGAAAAGAAAGTCGATCTGAATAAAAAATAGATCCTTTTAAAGCGGTCGGATAAGAAAATAGAAGAGAAGGCGGTCGTTGACCGCCTTTGCTCTATTTGTTTTTAAGTAAAAAGTTTATTTAGCAACAGAGAGAATGTCATGAATACCACCGATACAATAGTTGCTCAGGCCACGCCACCGGGACGAGGCGGTGTAGGAATCCTGCGTGTTTCTGGTTCTAAAGCTGCGGCAGTGGCTGAGGTGGTATTGGGGAAACTGCCGAAACCGCGTTATGCCGATTACCTGCCATTTCGTGATGCCGACGGCTCGGTTCTGGATCAGGGCATCGCCCTTTATTTCCCCGGCCCGAACTCGTTTACCGGCGAGGATGTACTGGAACTTCAGGGGCACGGCGGCCCGGTGATCCTTGATTTGCTGTTGAAGCGTATTTTGGCGATTTCCGGTGTGCGCATTGCGAATCCGGGTGAGTTTTCCGAGCGTGCATTTCTGAATGACAAACTGGATTTGGCGCAGGCTGAGGCGATTGCGGATTTGATTGATGCCAGTTCTGAGCAGGCGGCACGCTCCGCGATGAACTCTCTGCAAGGCACATTCTCCAATCAGGTTCATCAAATGGTGGAAGCGCTGACTAACCTGCGAATTTATGTGGAAGCGGCGATTGATTTTCCTGATGAAGAAATTGATTTTCTTTCCGATGGCAAGATAGAAGCCAAGCTGGATGATGTTATCGCAGAACTTGATGGTGTTCGTGCGCAGGCGCGTCAGGGCAGCCTGTTGCGCGAAGGCATGAAAGTGGTGATCGCAGGTCGCCCGAATGCAGGGAAATCCAGTCTCCTGAATGCGCTGGCGGGCCGTGAGGCGGCAATTGTCACCGATATTGCCGGTACAACCCGCGATGTTTTGCGTGAACATATCCATATCGATGGAATGCCGCTGCATGTGATTGATACCGCAGGTTTGCGTGAAGCCAGTGATGAAGTTGAGCGTATTGGTATCGAACGAGCATGGCAGGAAATCAAGCAGGCTGACAGGGTGTTATTTATGGTGGACAGCACGACCACGGACGCCACTGAACCGGCACAAATCTGGCCGGAATTTATGGCTAAATTGCCTGCTTCTCTGCCTGTTACCGTTATTCGCAATAAAACCGATATGACCGAAGAAGCAACGGGTATCTCAGAAATAAGCGGTTATTCCCTGATCCGCCTTTCTGCCCGTGAAGGCAACGGCATTGATTTGCTGCGCAATCACCTGAAAGAAGCGATGGGTTTCAACAGCAATACCGAAGGTGGATTCCTCGCCCGCCGCCGTCATTTGCAGGCATTGGATACGGCGGCAGCTCACTTGCAGGAAGGTCATCAACAATTGGTCTTTGCCCGTTCAGGGGAATTACTGGCCGAAGAGTTGCGTCTGGCACAACAGACATTAAGTGAAATTACGGGAGAATTTACTTCCGATGATCTGCTTGGGCGGATTTTTTCGAGTTTTTGTATTGGGAAGTAATGGCCTTACCAATCCAAAGAATATAACACCATTCAAAATCAGCTTATTAAACTGAAAAACGTAGGTGTAGCCGAGTTAAAGGGGTTTGTTTCATTGTGCTCCGGTTGGAGTTTTTGGAGCACAACGAGCAAAATCAGCCATCTTTTTACCTAAATACGATTTACCTAAATGCGATTTACCTAAATGCAATCTCACTATGTTCTGAGCATGGCCTAATTTGCCTCACATTCTTTGCCTCCTGTTCGCAGGCTTTGTGACGTACATCCCACAGCTCTACGGCAATAATTGCGAAGTGATTCGAAAAAATCCTCAGACTTATAAGACACTTGGCGATAAACGATTCCGCCATCGGTAATAATTGATTGGCCAGTAATATAATCAGCACCGTCACTGGCAAGGAAGGTGACTAAATCAATCCGCAACATCATCGGGTGGAGGGTGTCAAACTGTCGCTCTCTGACTCTGACCAAATCCGGTCGCTGCCTGCGCCTTTAGTTGTTTTTGTTTTTTGAAAGAGGCATGAAAATGTGCTGTTTTCAGCAGAAATGTGAGATGTCTCGACAAAGTAACTTAATTCTGTTGTGATTTTAATGATCTTGTTTTTATGTCATAAATCGTCATTTATACTTTGGGACTGCATGGAGATCGTGATGATATAACTCGAATCTGTTAAATATATCTTTACGTTTGTCGATTTGTTACCTGTTTAATAGGGAACTCACTATGGACGCCAAAATCATTATTCAATCAGCTAAAGAACGGAAAGACCTCAGAGAAGAATCCTATCATCTTGTCGGTGTCAGCTGGCCGGAGTTTATTGATCATGATGAGGTGATCGATAAACATTGGGATACGTTATATGAGCCTGATTTCAGCCATTTTCAAAAATACGCCATTCTGAAACAGGGGCAAAAAGAGCGCCTGATTGGGTCATTGAATGCCATTCCTTTTCCGTGGGAATCAACGGCTTTAGATCAACTGCCCGACGAGGGTTGGGATGCAATCTTATGTAAGGGCGCAGAAGCGAAAGGAAAGATACCCGCGAATATGTTATCCGCTCTGTCTGTTACCGTTGACGCTGAATTTCGCGGTAAAAATATTCCCGCTTTATTAATTGAAAGTGTAAAGCAGACTGCGCGCGAAGCGAGTTTACAGGGAATGGTTGTTCCCGTTAGGCCAAGCCTGAAAAGCCATTATCCACTACAGAATTTTGTCGAATACTGCGGCTGGAAAAATGAAAAAGGCGAGCCATTTGACCCGTGGATACGTACACATTGCCGTTTGGGTGGCAAAATCATTAAACCCGCGTTTCGTTCAATGCAGATTTACGGTGCAGTCGAAGAGTGGGAAGAATGGACAGGAATGAGATTTCCACAAAGCGGAGAATACATCATTCCCGGTGGATTAGTGCCATTGGTCGTGGATATGGAGAAACAGACTGCCAGCTATATTGAGCCTAATCTGTGGGTGTATCATCGCCTTGATTAGCCGGCTAATCGCTGAGGATGGGTATAGATTGTCGCTCGTCCTTGCTTACAGAAGCCGACCAGTGTCAGGTTGCACTTTTCTGCAACGTCAATGGCAAGCGACGTGGCGGCAGATACTGCAAACACGATTTCAACGCCACAATTCGCGGATTTTTGCACCATTTCATAACTGGCCCGGCTGGAAACCAAAACCGCTCCCTGTTGCCAGCCTGTTCGGGCGCGCATTCCCAGTAGCTTATCCAGCGCAACATGGCGGCCGACATCTTCGCAACCACCCAGTAAATTGCCTGTAGGACCAATCCAGCCTGCCGCATGGGTACAGCCGGTTATCGCGCCGATAGCTTGCAGGTGGGATAATTGCGAGAGCGCCTGATCCAGACAGTCCAATGAGAAAGTTTGCGTGAAAGGTAAGGGGGAAATCGGGCGAAATATTTCTGATATCTGCTCAGTGCCACAAATACCGCAACCGGTTCTGCCTGCCATGCTGCGTCGGCGCGCTTTCAGTTCAGTAAAACGGCGGCTGGAAAGTTCGATATGGACTTCAATTCCACCGTGGCAGCTATCCTGCGAATCAATGCCCCTGATTTCCTGTGGGGAAGCGATAATGCCTTCCGATAAAGAGAAACCAATGGCGAAATCGTTCAGGTCTTTCGGGCTTGCCATCATCACAACATGGGAAATACCGTTATAAACTAAGGCCACCGGAACTTCTTCTGCCACCCAATCCGGTTTCGGGTTACCCAAATTATTTTTGTGTTGCACGTTAACGCAGGCAGTACCGCAAACCGTACTGTAATCATTATCAGCCGTGAGGGGTTCTGCTGGCATGATTTCATTCATTCATGTTTTCTCCGGTAACGCTTTCTCCGGTTTGAGAGGCTATTTAAAGCCTCTCAATGGTCTGTTTTTAATCAAATAAATCCTGATCTCTGTACCACTCATTCTCGTACAGTTCTTTGAGCCTGCGGTTAGCCTTTTCTTTATCAAAAGGCTCAAGCTCTTGATATGGTGCTAATCCCACATACTCTAATCGCTCGGCTTCATCTTCAGTCAGCTGTTTATTTTTTCTCAGTTTGAGCAAATAATTCCACTGCCAAATACCGCCTGAATCTTCCGCCGGGCAGATACCGTTACCCGCAGCCACTTTAGGTTTAATGACATCTTTTTCAAGCACTTTTTCTACTGTGATCTCATGTTCCCAATTATCACCAAAGTCATAACGGTAAGTCAGTGCCTGCCCTTCTTCCTGCAAAAATAAGCCGATGCATAATTGGTCATAATTCTCTTCCGGGATTTCGGTATTCCCGATATGGAAACTGTACAGGTGCTCATATTCCCAGCCCATGACTTCTTGAATCACTTCATGCAGCTCATTCAGCGTCATTTGATTGCTGATATGAACCCGCCGCCAGACAGCCGGGCTGGCTTCCAATAAACTGATTTTAACGACCAAACCTTGTGGTGGAATGACATCCGATAGGCCGTTCAAATCCATCACAAAAGCCTGAAAACTGAGCTCTGACAGGGCATTGAATAAACCAAAACGCTTGCGATTCAAATTCGGATCGTAGAGGGTATGCGCCAAATCCAGATACTCATTTTTCAAACGGGGCTCTTCAGGCGGCAGTTTATAGTTTTCAATTGCGGCAGAATAAGCCAGACGCTCGGCAAACACGTCACGGTTGGCATAATAGTAGAGCTTCAGTAAATCCCGCGGTTTTTTTGCTTTCAGAAGATATTCTTCAGGTGCCAGCCAACTCATCATAAGTGGCTGTTGAATGTCATAACCTAAGTTGGCATAACCAAGGCGCATTTGTTCTTGTCGTTTGGGATCGACCTCATAAGCCAATTTTTGACCCCATTGCTCAAGAGTAAAGGCTTCTGACTGTGTCCAGCTGATAGGCAGTTGTGACAGCCAGTACAGTGAATACAGGTCGAGCGGTGTGTTTTTCGTTTGCTGGACAGAGAAGATCCACGGTAATACTTGTTGCAGCCAGTCTGAGGAAACGGGAGTAAATTGAATTAGCTCGTCGCTTAATTGTTTGACAAACTCAATGAGAGGTTGCTCAGGGGTATAATAAAACATGCTTTCCCGAATACCCGATTTAAAATCCAACATCATATTGACCTGATGTTGCTGACCCGCAAACGTAATTTCCATCATCATGCTGGCACAATCATTGCCATCAACATGAGAGACATACAGGTCGCCGATTGTTGCTGTCTCTCGTGCCTTACTGTGTGCCAATGCGCGTTTTTTCCATCTTTTCAGATACGGTTTGATGGACGGGTGACGATTGAACCTGACACACAGGTTAATCAGTTGCAAGTAGGATAAATTTTTCCAGCCGGAAGAAGGACTCTGATCCAGCGCCTGTGCACTGGTTAGCGCGATAGGCTCCTCAAAATATTGTGTCAGCAGCAGTAGCGCATCAATACCCCACGCTTGGTGAGATACTTCTGAAAAGATAATATGTAACATTTCAATCGGTACAACAGAAAGGCCGGTTTCGAAAATTTCAATAAACTGAATACCGGATTGAATCTGTTCCTCAGCAAGTAATTCCTTGAGACTCGGCAGCTTGGAAGGAAACGGTGTCACATTCGTGCCATCGGCTGGTTTTTTTTCAGCTATCAGTTCGGCGAGATTTGCTCTGATGTGAAATTGATTTCTCTTCAATTCGGATAAACAGAACAATACCCCTGACTGATTGAGTTCTGACTCGTTTTGGGAGTATTCCAGAATGAATTCAAACGATTTTTCAAACTGTTGTTTGACGTCTTTTGGTGAATGGATGGCAATTAATGCCAGTTCTGAGAGAGCAGCGTCAAACCAGTCTTTAATACAGTCTCCGATATCATCCATGGTTTCCTGAGGCACCGTGATGGCCAGTGTGAACATCATAAAGACGTTTTCTGGATCATAAAACCACTGAACCTGTTGAGGCGTTATATGTCGTTTGTTCTCAGGCTGGTTGGCATATTCTTCGATTGCGGAGGATAACTTTTCAGGTGTGAGTTTCATCATTAGTCTCTTCGATTTTCAATATGTTAACCAAGAAGAGCGATCATGATCGTGATGCAAAATCTACCCTTCTGTTTTTATGAAAGTGAGTAATTTACCCCATATCATATTGTAAAAGTAGCAATAATAGGACATTCCCCTGATATTACTCTTAATGATTATTTTAATTACCTGCTTTTTGAGCCATTTTCGAGTTTGGCAGATAATTATCCTACATTATCTACATTAATAGCGCGCTATTAACGGAAAAATAAAGATGACAGATTTTCATCAGAAATTTAGGCGTCCGCGTCATATTCTGCATAAATTGCTTTCTTTTCGGTATAAGCTGCCGGAAAAGCTGTGCTATTTTTATTAGTTGGTGCGGAACTATTTTCATCTATGGAATACAATCGAGTATGAAAAAAAAGATAATCTCCGGGGTTTATTTGGGGATGTTGCTGATAGCATCCTTGATAATCGTGTTTGAAAAAATTACTAATATCTATCCGGTATTAATTTCTGTTGGCGTATTTAGTGTTCTCTTCGGGCTGACATTTCTGCTTTCAGCCCGCTGGTTGTTTTCCGCCGTATTGACCGGAACGCTCTTTATTATTATCAAATTCCTCAATCAGATAAAAATTCATTACTACAAAGATTCACTGATGTTTTCTGATTTGAATATTATGCTCGATCCGGCAAATCAGGGGACGCTCGGACACTATTGGCTGGCCGGGTTGGCTGTGGTAGCCATGTTAGTCTGGCTGATTTTCAATATGTTCCTGAGCTGGAAACAGGCAAAATCGGTGCGTGGGATCAAATGGCGGGCGTTGAGCCTTGTACTGATTGCAGCCGGTGTCTGGGATGTCAATATGACGATTAATGCTTACCATAACGAATGGCAGGCCTCGTTACCGAAAGGGCCCGGAACCATGTCCAATATGGTGATGTCAGCCCGTGATGCTCAGTATCAACCCCCTCAATTCGGAACGTCAGCCGATTATTTTTTGCAACAGGCGAAACGCGTCACTTTGCCCGAACCGCAATCAGCGATAAAACCTGATATCGTGGTGTTATTACAGGAATCGACGGTTAACCCGAATATTTATCAATTACCGGCCGATACCCTATTGCCGCCGCTTTTTATGTTCCAGCATGATGCGGAAGCCCGTGCCCAAAGCCCGCTTCGGGTACAGACGTTTGGTGGCGGAACATGGTTGTCGGAGTTCTCTGTTTTGACCGGATTAAGTACGGATGATTTCGTCCCGCGTAAAAATTCCGTGTTTTATTTTGTGGTTGATCACCTGCCAAACAGCCTGTTTCGCGCCATGAAAGCGAATGGTTATTACACCGTTGTTCTGACGCCATTCAATAAATCGGCCTATCATGCCGGATATGCTTATCAGAAACTGGGAGTGGACCGCATTATTCAGCCACAGGAGTTGGGTTATCCGGCGAGCATTGATGATAATTTATGGCAGATCAAGACAGAAGAAGTGCTGTCTTACGTGAAAACGATTCTGGCGAAAGAAACCGATAAACCTATTTTTATTTATGCCCTGACGATGTATGAACACGGGCCTTATGACGAAAGCCACAGCGATGATTATAAGTTGGCGGGTAAATTGAAAGATTCATCGGCAGTCGGCAAATTCAGCCATTATATGGAAAAACTCACCACATCGGATCCTGCCATCAAAGCGTTCAGTGAATTTGTTGCCAAGCGCGATAAGCCGACCGTTTTCCTCTATTTTGGCGATCATCAGCCAAGTATCCGCTTTCGCGAATACTCTTCTTCATTGCCGGATCCAGCGCATCTGACGCAATTTACGTTGCGGGATAACCTGAAACAAGGTGCGCCAATCACGACGACGGGCAGGCTGACGGATATCTCTTTCCTTGGCGGCATGATTTTGGAGCGGGCACGATTGGCGGCACCTCCGTTTTATCAGGCAAATATCAAGATGCGCCATTTGTGTGGTGGTGAGCTGGATGATTGTCAGGATAAGGCGTTGGTGGAGAGCTATAAGCACTATATTTATCAGCAGCTCTCGGTGGCAGGAAAACAGTAACGGATGAGCACGGCTGGCTGATTTTATGATGATAAAACCTACACACGCCCATTTGTGTAGGTTTTATCGGGTTTATTTCAGTGGGCTCTTCCAAAGGGCTATTCCAATGGAAAAATGCGATAAGCACAGCGCCGGGCGCCATTGAGAATATATTCCGTTCTTTCTACCTGCGCGTGCAGCATGTTCCGAAACATGTTGAGTTCAGTACGGCAAAACCCCTGACATATCGTGGCGGCCGCACAGATCGGACAGTGGTTTTCAACAAACAGAATCGAGCCATCTTCCTGAGGAAAATATTGCGCCATGTAGCCTTCCTGACAGCGTATTTGCACCAGACGCTCGATTTTTTCCTGTAACCCGGTTGCGCCCTCCATCCCGGCTTTATAGTTGTCAGAAATTTCTTTTTCGCGCGACTGGATGATTAAATCCAGTGCCGATTCCCCCAATTGATTGCGGATAATCGTAATCATCTGGACAGTTAATTCCGCATGAGCATTAGGGAATTTGTCATTGCCTTTATCCGTTAAATACCAAAGCTGGACAGGCCGTCCGACGCCTCTGGTTTCAGAATGTCCTTCAACCAGCCCTTCTTTAGCCAGTTTCACAAATTGTTGGCGGGCAGCTTCTCCCGTCGTGCCTAATATTTTACCTGCATCAGCAGCTTGCATGGCACCCTGTGTTTTTAACAGCATCAATAATCGCTCACTTACAGATGGTGGCGTGATAATGCTGTTTTCCAAGTCAATGCTTGACATATTGTTGAACCTGACAGTAATTTATTCCAAGATTTATCTTGTTTAATTTAACGTAAGACATTTCACAACTCAACTAGAGCCCGGAATAATAATCATGACAATAACTGAGGAAAATCGCTGGAGGGATCTGTTTTCCAGTAAAAATGCACCAAGCGCGATTGCACTTTCAATTGGTGTCGGTTTGATGGCTACCTATAGCCTGATCGCAATTACGATTTTGCCTTCTGCGGTAGATGATATCGGTGGGCTGCACCTCTATGCCTGGAATATGACGCTGTATATTGTCGCATCGATCATCGGTTCCATACTTTCAGCGAGATTGCTGAATACATTGGGTGCGAGAAATGCCTATCTGATTGCAGCGCTGATTTTTTTCATCGGAAGTTTAATTTGCACTTTAGCCCCCACGATGAAAATGATGTTGATTGGCCGAACTATTCAGGGGCTTGGTGGCGGATTATTATACGCACTCTCTTATTCGATGGTGAATTTAGTTTTTCCACAATCCCTTTGGCCACGGGCGATGGCTTTGATTTCAGGTGTCTGGGGTGTCGCAACCTTAATCGGGCCAGCGATTGGCGGTATTTTTGCTGAAATGAATGCGTGGCGTTATGCGTTTGGCATTATGTTGCCGGTTATTTTGTTTTATGCACTATTTGCTTATCGGGTTCTGCCTAAAAAACTGGCGCAGAATAGTACCAAAACGAGTTTGCCTTTTGTGCAGCTGATTTTGTTATCCGTTGCTGTGTTAGCCGTTTCCGCAGGAAGTTTGTCACAAGATATCCGTATGAATATTATCGGCATTATTACGGCCGTAGTATTGGTCACTTTGTTGGTTTTCTATGAGCGTCGGGCCCGCGTGAAACTCTTGCCTGAAAATGCCCTGAGTTTGCATTCTCCTCATCTGATCTTATTTGCAACAATGACACTTTTGGTCATCGGCTTGGCGGGTGATATGTTTGTTCCCTATTTCCTGCAAATCCTGCACGGGCAATCGCCTTTAGTCTCTGGCTATATGGTTGCTATGGCAGCAATTGGCTGGACGGTCGGAGAAGTACTTAGTGCCAGCTGGCAAGGTGCGAAAATGCGTTTTGCGGTGAGCAGCGGCCCGGCCTTTATGTTGGCGGGAATGTTGCTATTGCTGGTCATATTGCCTCATCAATCAGCCGGTGAATGGCAAATCATACTCCCGCTGATTTTGGGATTAGGGCTATTCGGGTTTGGTGTCGGTTTTGGCTGGCCGCACTTGTTGACGCGCATTTTGCTGGTTTCCAGCGATGCAGATAAAAACATTGCCGGTTCATCCATCACAACCATTCAACTATTTGCCAGCGCATTTGGCGCCGCATTAGCCGGAATGATCACCAATATATTTGGGTTTTATCAGCCCGGCGGCATTGAAGGCGCTGCATCCGCCTCTCATTGGTTATTTTTGCTTTTTGCTATTGCACCAATATTGGCGCTATTGACCGCCCAGAAATCAGCTAGAATTGTTGTGGTGGAGAAGTGAGCAAATGGCAAATCCAATTTTGAAATGTGATAAGACTGATATTGTTTAATCCATTGAGCGCGACATGAATTTTCAGAATAACTCATTCATGTCGCGATATTTTTAATGACTTTGAGCCGGCTATTCGCGGGCTTTAACCAAGCAAGACAGACAAAGCACGATTGTCGCTAACATCAGGGAATAGACAATAATCGGCCAGACGGTTGTGTTGGATAACATTGTGTTGGATAACGTTGTGTTGGATAGCAATGTAATGATCAACGTTCCGATCACACCTAACAGTACGCTGCCCAAGCAAAAGTAAATTGCCGTAGCCGTCCCCGCGATATGGTCGAAACCCCGGAGCGCACCATTCGGCGCGACAGAGCCGGCTATCGAGATACCGACACTGATAAGCCACATTGGGCCGATAAAGCCAACTACCGATTCAGGTGCGAATATCTCACCAACAACCAACAACAGTGCTCCTGCTATCAGGCAGCCCATTCCTGCCCGTAACATATTCAAAAGCCCCCACCGAACAATCCAGCTTCCTGCCATTCTTGAAGCCACCATCATTGCAATTGCGACAGAAGCAAAGAGCAGGCTGAAACTCAACTGCGATAACCCTTGTCGGCCTGTCATGACCCAAGGTGCTATTGAAAGAAAAACGAAGAAACTCCCCATTCCGGCACTGTAGCACAGTGTATACAGCCAGAAGTTCAGCTGCTTTACGGGTAAAAATAGCTGCGCCCAGTATAAATCTGCCGTTTGTTTGCGTCGGGTTTCAGGGCAAATCGTCCAGATGACAATAACGGCAACAGCCATTAAGCATCCCAATAAACCGAAAATAGCGCGCCATCCCATCAAGGTGTTGACCAGTGTTCCGAGCAAAGGACCTACTGCCGGCACGGTGGCGAGTATGGCACCGAGTAAGCCATAGATGACGTTACTTTCCTGACGTCCCGAATAGATATCGCGTACCATCGCAAAAATGGCAACGATACATGCCGAAGCGCCACTGGCCTGAATGATCCGGCAGGCTAAAAAAACGTCTGCTGAAGAGGTCACCGCGAGCATAAATGAAGCGGCAAGATAAGCAACACCACCGCCAAGCAAAACAGGGCGACGGCCAAACCGATCAGACAATGGACCAAATACAAGCTGCCCCGCACCTAACAGGATCAGATATACCGTCAATGTTAGCTGAATCGTTCCTGTTCCGGTACGAAGCGCATCCGCCATATGAGGAATGACGGGCAGATACATATCCATCGCCAGCGATGCGAGCAAATTGAACGGGGACAACAATAATATTGTGGCTGTAAGAGAATACGGCCAGAAAAAATTTTTTGAATGCACGAATCCATCTCCTGAATTTAAGGATTTGGCGGCGTATTCATAGAATTGAGAAGTTCATGAGAACGCCGCAACAACAGAAAAAACGTTGGTTGTTGCGGCTTATCTATCTGATAGAGGGTGATTTTCGATAGCGTTCATAGAGGGTCCTACACTTCTGAAATATTGGCTCTAGCTTGGCTAGAGGTGTATGTACGCATTGATTGTACGTATTTGGAGCGATTATTCAATTTAATCAACAACGGAGATCTTTGTACGAATCGCCTTCCGTAAACTACCCGTGTTTTTACCAAGCTTAATGTTGATAGCTATAAGCTAGGAACGAACCCTTCATTTCTCAATGACTGAATGACTCCTCTTATCAGAGATGAATGGGATATGTTGATCGTGTAGCTTCTGGCTTTATCTGATATAGGCTCTAATAGTTTCTGTTCTACTAGTTTAGATATTTGATATGTTATTTGCGCTGGCTTAAGTTCAGGTAAAATCTCTTTCAAGTCTCCTGCCTTAATTATGCCCAGTGTAACCGCTTTTCTCAGTATTTTGGCTTCAATATTGCTTAGCGCATTCTTTTCTAAGGCAAATACTATTGCTGGAAATAAAATTTTCTGACTTAAGAATTGTAAACTGGTTAACTGGTCAACCTTTTTTAGTTCAGTAGAGATGCCGCCCAATACATAAGTACACCATTCTTCAAGGCTTTCATGAGTTCCAAGATCCGCTTGCGACAACATTGCATAATATTTGTTTCTATCATTGCAAAACACTGCTGTAGGATTGAGAACTCTGCCGCCAGCTTGAACATTAAACCCATATTTGATAAGTAATGCGTAAGTTAACAGCCTTACTGTTCGACCGTTTCCGTTGGTGAAAGGATGAATCCAACCAAAGCGATGGTGGGCAAGCGCTATTTTCATTAAATCGTATTTAGGGCTGTCCTCACGGTTAATGAAAGAGGTTAATTCATTCATATAATCAGGGACTTTTATACTATCAGGAGGAAGATGCTCTGATTGCCCTATGCTCACACCATAATGACGATATTGGCCTGGTGTTTTATCTCCTTCACGTTGTAAGTTATCTACAGCAAGAGCATGCAATTCTCTGATAAAACGCTCTGTTATTTCGTCACCACTTTTAAAATGCTCATCTATAAAGCTCATTGCTTGTTCAATATTATCAATCTCTTTCAACTGATCATCTTGGCTCTGAGTTCCTTCAATTTTACTTTCAATGTAGTCAGCAAGGGTTGTATGGTTGCCTTCGATTCTGGCTGAGCCAAGACTTTCAAGCATATGAAAGATTTCTTTTAATTGAATAAAAAGTGATGGATGCACATCAATTTCTAGACGTAAATGCCTCAATAACTCTAGCTCAGTTATGATATCCACGAGAGGAGAGTCAAAACTAGGATTTAATAATCCGATTTCAAAATGATTAAATGTAGCCATATATTAAGTTACCTTAAATGTAGGTTTTTCGATATCTCGAAAATAAAGAAAAAAAGTGATTGTTTATGACATGTTATGATACATGATGATTCACTATTATCTCAAAATCAAGATTGTGAAGATCTCAAAAATGGTCATGCACCCAATAGTTAGATTACCTTTGGAAGATAGTATTCACGCTCAATGAACGTCCCTATCACTTTGTCATGCATCTCTTCGGATTTGGAATAGCCGATCGTTTTCCGGTTCAGTCTTTTGATGCGCTGGGTAAATTTCTTCCCCCTGAAATGTTTTTCCTCAAGAAGACAATCGCATACCGCATAATTATCAGTGCAATAAAATTGAATCTCGAAAGGCGCCTGTGATTCGTTCTGCAATGCTCTGATAGTAAAAAA
>JAIRVT010000036.1 GCA_031253755.1 Enterobacteriaceae bacterium | reverse complement strand
CAATCTCACCGATTGCAGACAAAACGCGCGGAACAGGAGTATGCTGTACCGATGTTAATCGCATAACATTTAATTAACATTTTAGCGCAATTCATAATGCAATAAGTGACGGAATCGGTGATGCAAAAAGAACTGACAGGTACAGAAAGTGGCTGGTGGATTGTCAGCCTTGAAAATAAGGTCTGGCTGCCGGAGGGAAATTTACCATCCGGGACAGCCAGACAATGGTCTTTACAGGGGCATGTGGCTCACGCTATCGGTGAGTGGCTGGGAGAAACGGTTTGGCTGATTCGCCATAAAATGGCAGCGGATATGTCATCAGCTCGCCTGCTGGTCGATCAGGATACTAAATTATTTCAGCTGGCCGGGCGCGGCGCGCAGTTGGCTGAGTTTTATCGTTCACACCAATATTGTGGCTACTGTGGTCATGAAATGCAGCACAGCCAGCATGAATGGGCGTGTTTGTGCCAGCACTGTAATGAACGTTATTATCCGCAGATTGCCCCTTGCGTGATTGTCGGCATTCGTCGCGATGACCATATTCTGCTGGCGAAGCATCAAGGCCATCGTGGCCGTTTTCATACCGTACTGGCGGGTTTTGTTGAAATCGGGGAAACACTGGAAGAAACGGTGCATCGCGAAGTGATGGAAGAAGTCGGCTTAAAAGTCCGTAACCTGCGCTATGTGACTTCTCAGCCGTGGCCTTTTCCGAATTCATTGATGATGGGATTTCTGGCGGATTATGACAGCGGTGATATTGTGTGCGATCCGGTTGAGCTAATCAGTGCCGATTGGTATCGCTATGATAATCTGCCTCAACTTCCCGGCCATGATACGATTGCCCGCCGCCTGATTGAAGATACTGTAGCGTTGTGTCGTCAGCAGTAGCCGATGTTCTGCTGCGACAAATTTTCTGCTGTGACATTCTACTCTGATATATAGATGAGAGTTACCGAAAAAGGTAACTCCCAATCTTTTAAGGCTATTCGTACAGTTTATTGCGTACAGATTATTGCTTGTCTTCCGCTAAGCCGCGATTCTTCAGCATTGGCTCAATACTGGGTGTCTTGCCGCGCCAATCGATATACAGTTTTTCCAGATCCTCACTGTTACCACGCGATAACACTTTATCGCGGAAACGCTGGCCATTTTCCGGTGTCAGGCCGCCCTGTTCGGTAAACCCGGCAAACGCATCATCGGCCAGCATCTCTGTCCACAGATACGCATAGTAACCGGCTGCATAACCGCCGCCCCAAATGTGATTGAAGTAGCTGGAACGATAACGAGGCGGGACGTAGCTGAGATTGATGTTGTCCTGCTGCAAAGATGCGGTTTCAAATTTATCCACATCCTGTAGCGGCAGATCCGCAGCCAGCATATGCCAGTGCATATCCAACAACGCAGCTGACAGCAGTTCAGTCATGTCATAGCCTTTGTTGAATTTTGCCGCTTTATTGATCTTATCCACTAATGCCTGTGGCATGGCTTCACCGGTTTGGTAATGCTTGGCGTAATTTGCGAACACTTTAGGATCACGCGCTAAATACTCATTGAACTGTGACGGGAATTCCACAAAATCGCGGGCAGTCGCCGTACCGGACAAGCTCGGATATTCCTGATCAGCAAACATACCGTGCAAGGCGTGACCAAACTCATGGAACACGGTGATGACGTCATCATAGGAGATGAGTGCGGGCTGACCCGGTGCCGGTTTGGTGAAGTTGCCGACGTTGTAAATCACCGGCTTGGTGCCGAAGAGTTTTGACTGATCAACAAAATTACTCATCCATGCGCCGCCGGCTTTGTTGTCGCGCTTGAAGTAATCGGCATAGAACAACGCCAACGGTTTGCCGTCTTTATCGAACACTTCATATACCTGAACGTCAGGGTGATAAACCGGAATGTCTTTGCGCTCTTTAAAGGTGATGCCATACATCATATTGGCAGCATAGAATACGCCATTGTTCAGGACGTTATTCAGCTCGAAATACGGTTTAATCTGTGATTCATCCAAATCATATTTCGCTTTGCGTACCTGCTCGGCATAAAACGGCCAATCCCACGCTGCCAGCTTAAAGTCACCTTTTTGCTGGTCGATCACCGCCTGAATGTCTTTGGCTTCACGTTCAGCCCGCGCAGTGGCAGCCGGAACGATATCGCGCAAGAATTTCAATGCGGTTACCGGGGTTTTTGCCATCTGGGTTTGCAGTTTCCACGAAGCGTAATCCTGAAAGCCCAGTAATTTAGCCTGTTCAGCACGAATCTGTGCTAACCGGGACAGCGTTTGACGCGTGTCATTTTCGTCATTTCTTTCTGCCCGGTTCCATGATGCGTCGAATAATGCCTGACGTGTCTCACGATTTTTCAGATCTTGCAGGATCGGCTGTTGGGTGGTGTTTTGTAAGGCGAACAGCCAATGTTTATCCAGCTTACGCTCGCTGGCTGCTTGTGCCGCTGCCGCAATTTCACCCTCGGACAGCCCATCCAGCTTGGCGGGATTATTAATCACCAGTGCGCCATCTTTGGTGGCGGCCAGCAATTTGTTGGTAAATTGGGTGCTGAGTGTTGCGGCTTCCTGATTCAATGCCTTTAATTTGGCTTTGTCCGCATCGGACAGGTTAGCGCCCGCTAACTCAAAATTTTTATAAGTGACTTCTACTAATCGGAGCGATTCCGGGTCCAGATTCAATTTTTCGCGTTGCTGGTAAACGGTTTTGATGCGCTTGAACAGTTTACTGTTCAACATGATTTCATCATCCATCGCTGCCAGTTTTGGTGAAATCTCTTCATCCAATTTTTGCAGCCCGTCAGTGGTATTCGATGACGTCATCGCACCAAATACGTTCATCACCCGCGTCAGCAGGACGCCTGATTTCTCCAGCGCGACGAAGGTATTTTTAAAGTTAGGTTTTGCCGGATTATTGGCTATTTTTTCGACATCTTTCAGTTTTTGCTGAATACCCGCAGCCAGTGCAGGCGCATAGTCGGTTTCTTTGATTTTATCGAACGGAGGAGCCTGGAACGGTAGTGTACTTTGGGAGAAGAACGGGTTTTTATGCTGGGATGTCTGTTCACTCAATACGTTGGTGTGGTCAGAACCCGGTTTATTTTCGGTGGCCTGTGCCTGAGTGCCCAGTGCCAAGCCAATTGCCAGTACTAAAGTGGATATACGCATCAGTCTAAACTCCTCCATGTTTACCCGTCGTCTTTCAAGCTGCTTGCCGCCGCAATGCAATTTGAAATTCATAGGGTATAGATTTGATTGGTTATTATTCAATGTGAAAAATAATCGTCTTAATGCAACATGTTATTAACATAACTAAAGCATAATGAGAGCGATGAATTAATGTGCATAGTGCTTGTTTCGGGTTTTGTGACTTCGTACGTAAATTTTTTTTATCAGATGTTGTTCGTTATCAGGAATTTGTGGCTGAGCGTCTATTTATTGGCTGTCACAACGGCGGTTCGGCGTTTGACGTGTTATCATGCGGGCGCTTTTTATTGATAATCAAGGGAGCCAGCCATGAATGAGTTGAAAAACGATCGCTATCTGCGCGCTTTATTACGTCAGCCTGTTGATATTACACCTGTCTGGATGATGCGTCAGGCAGGGCGCTATTTACCAGAATATAAAGCCACGCGTCAGGAGGCGGGGGATTTCATCTCGTTATGCAAAAATACGGAGCTGGCCTGTGAAGTCACGCTTCAGCCCCTGCGACGTTTTCCGCTGGATGCCGCCATTCTGTTTTCTGATATTTTGACTATTCCCGATGCCATGGGGTTAGGGCTTTATTTCGAAGCGGGAGAAGGCCCGCGTTTTCAGTCGCCGATCCAAAATCACGCAGATGTGGCAAAGTTGCCAGTGCCTGACCCTGAAATGTCGCTGGGTTATGTGATGGATGCGGTGCGGGCGATACGTAAGGCGCTGGCGGGGCAGGTTCCGCTTATCGGTTTTTCCGGCAGCCCGTGGACGCTGGCGACCTATATGGTTGAAGGGGGAAGCAGCAAGGCGTTTACCAAGATCAAGGCCATGATGTATACCGAACCGGCCACATTGCACTTGCTGCTGGATAAATTGGCAGACAGCGTTATTCTTTACCTGAACGCACAAATTAAAGCGGGTGCGCAGTCAGTCATGGTGTTTGATACCTGGGGCGGTGTGTTATCTCCACGGGATTATCAGGAATTTTCCCTGCAATATATGCATAAAATTGTTGATGGGTTGATCCGCGAACATGAAGGCCGCCGCGTGCCTGTGACCCTGTTTACCAAAGGGGGAGGGCAGTGGCTTGAAGCGATGGCAGCCACCGGCTGTGATGCTCTTGGGCTGGACTGGACGACCAATATCGCTGATGCCCGTCGCCGTGTCGGGGACAAAGTTGCCTTGCAGGGTAATATGGATCCGTCCATGCTGTATGCGGCCCCTGAGCGAATTGAACAAGAAGTTTCGACTATCCTGCAAGATTTTGGCACTGGCAGCGGGCATGTTTTCAATTTGGGACACGGTATTCATCAGGATGTGCCGCCAGCACATGCAGGGGTTTTCGTCGAAGCCGTACACCAACTTTCAGCAAAATATCATCAGTAATTTTATGATTTGTACAAAGGCACTACGTCAGGAACAGACAGAAAAAGCCGGGCTGGTTATCCGCCATGATGTTTTTTCTGCCTCTTTTATCCCGGAGTTTATTGCGGGTGCTGACGTTGGATTTGAAGAAAACGGTGCGGTAACCCGTGCCGCTATTGCTGTTCTGCACTATCCCTCGCTTGAATTGGCAGAATATCAGATTGCCCGAACAGCGACCGTTCTTCCCTATATTCCCGGCTTACTCTCCTTTCGCGAATACCCGGCTCTGCTTGCCGCATGGGAAAAACTGAACCTTCGCCCTGATCTGCTGATGGTCGATGGTCATGGCATTGCTCATCCCCGGCGTTTTGGTATTGCCAGCCATTTTGGTCTGCTGGTGGATATTCCGACGATTGGCGTCGCCAAACGCCGTTTGTGTGGTGAACATGCGCCGGTTGGAGAAGAATTAGGCAGCAATCAGCCCCTGATCGACAAAAATGAGCAAATTGGCCTTGTGTGGCGGAGCAAAAAAAGATGTAATCCACTCTACGTTTCCATTGGTCATAAGATCAGTATTGAGAGAGCCATCTATTGGGTTGAGCGTTGTATGAAAGGGTATAAATTACCTGAGCCGACCCGCTGGGCTGATGGAATTGCTTCAAATAGATTGTTTTTTAAGCGAACAATGCAGGAAAAACCATAATTGTGCGGCGGAAATATGTGGATATTCTTGATTTTCAGGTAAACTCCGGCGCAGATGAAGCATCATGAGTAACGACTAATGTTAAGAAACCCGATCCACTTGAGGTTGGAGAAACTCGAAAGTTGGCAACATTTAACTTTTATAGCTAGTCTATGTGAGCGGATGTATCCAAACTATCATGCGTTCTGCCAACAAACTGAGTTTGCAGATCCTGCACAGTACCGCCGCATTCTTGATCTGGTGTGGGAGACATTAGTTGTCAAAGATGCAAAAGTAAATTTTGATAACCAGCTGGAAAAATTGGAAACTATTATCCCATCAGCAGATAGTTATGATATTTATGGTGTGTATCCAGCAATTGATGCGTGTATTGCATTAGGTGAAGTCATTCATTCGCGTTTGAGTGGTTCAACGTTAGAGCATGCAGTAGCCGTCAGTGAAATATCCATCCGTACTGTTGCCATGCTGGAAATGACGCAGGCTGGTAAAGAAATGACAGAGGATGAATTAAAGGCATTGCCTGCCATTGAAGAGGAATGGGACATTCAATGGGAAATTTACCGTTTATTGGCGAACTGCGAAGAACGGGATATAGAATTAATTAAAGGATTAAAGGCTGATCTCCGTGAATGCGGGGTCAGTAATATTGGCATAAATTTAGAGTACTGATTTATAAGATACGGTTTATAAACTACAGTTTTTTTAAACTCGATCTTTATAAAAAACGGTCATAAAACGTGGCTTAGTGCTTGAATTGCCGGATTTAAAGACTTCACATTTGCTCTCACTTTGTTCTAAATTGAGGGCGAAAAGAAGTGGCTATCGGTGCGTGTATGCAGGGGTGCTGTCAAATCGGCATATCCGTCGCACTCGATGCTTTGCAAACGATAAACACACTGTAAGGATAATCTATGAATAAGACTGAATTAGTTGATGCAATCGCAGCAGGTGCTGATCTGACCAAAACTCAGGCTAAAGCTGCTCTGGAATCAACTTTGAATGCAATCACCGAATCTCTGAAAAGCGGTGATGCAGTACAACTGGTTGGCTTTGGTACTTTCAAAGTTAATCACCGTGCAGAGCGTACTGGTCGTAACCCACAGACTGGTAAAGAAATCAAAATTGCAGCAGCAAACGTACCTGCTTTCTCTGCTGGTAAAGCACTGAAAGACGCAGTTAAGTAATCGTATTGCGAAAGAAAAGAGAGGGGAGTTTAGCGCCCCTTTTGTTGATGTTACAGGGGCTGTTAGCATTGGGATTAACCTCATTGCTCAGCGCCTGCTCCAATCAACCGCCAAAAACAATTTTCAGCGCCAGTGGTTTTATTACCGATGGCGGCGTTACCCGCCTGTGGCGCTTGAATGATCAAAACAGTAAACCTCAGGTCATTATGAGTGTTTACAGCCCTTACCAGCATAAAAATACCACCATCACTTTCTATGAATACCGTCAGGGAAATTTATGGCAAGTGCGCCGTAGTGTACTCAGTGATCAGCCAGTAGAAGAAACCCTGCGGTTGGATCGGGAAGCTGACT
Source organism: Enterobacteriaceae bacterium (assembly GCA_031253755.1). Lineage (GTDB taxonomy): Bacteria > Pseudomonadota > Gammaproteobacteria > Enterobacterales > Enterobacteriaceae > Xenorhabdus. The sequence continues at coordinate 3,872 of JAIRVT010000036.1, read as the reverse complement.
TGATTTTTATGCAGCGTCAGTTACCTGATCGCCGTGAACCGCTTTCCAATGATGAGATTATCAGCTTGCAGCTTGATGCCGAGCAGGTAAAAGAAACCAGCGATGCGTTAATTGCAAGGAAAGTGGAGTTGGTTCAGGGATACTGGCAGAATGGCGCAGTCGTTACCTGTGCAGGCAAAGCGATTTTGAACAAGTTTGAACCTTATGCTCAGAGATGGCTTGAGAAAAGAGGAAGAAACAGCGACCGTAAACTGAGTATTGCGTGGCTGGAGTCACCGGAAAAGCGGCAGTTATTGTTGGTTGCCAATGATGATTTTTGCAGTTGGGAGCCGACGAAAGATCAGTTATAAATCATCACATTCGCCAGCTTTTGATCATCTACCGTTCATTATCAGACTGTTTTACTTATCAAATCGTTTTACTTATCAAACAGCGCTATTTCAGCCTCTCGATCGCACGATAGCCAATGTCTTTCCGGTAATAGCAGCCTTTCCAGCTAATTTTTCCAGCGCCCATGTACGCTTTTGCCTGTGCCTGAGTAATATTGTCGCCCAATGCAGTGACACACAAAACACGCCCGCTTGCGGTAACCACGTCTTTATCCCGTAAGGCCGTTCCGGCGTGGAACACTTTTTCATCGGTATTCATTCTTTCGGCGGTATTTACTGTATCGGATTGCTCAAGCCCTGTGATGACATCACCTGTAACATAATTAGCCGGGTAACCACTGGCTGCTAAAACCACGCCCAATGCCGGCCGGCTATCCCATTCCGATGATTTGCCAGCCAGTTGTCCTTTGGCGCCGGCGAGGCACAATTCCACCAAATCAGAACGCAAACGCATCATAATCGGCTGGGTTTCAGGATCACCAAAGCGGCAGTTAAATTCGATAACTTTGGGTTCTCCCCGCTTATCAATCATCAGGCCAGCATAAAGAAAGCCGACATAGGTATGCCCTTCAGCTGCCATGCCTTCAATGGTGGGATAGATGATGTTTTCCATCACTCGCTGGTGGATCTCATCAGTCACTACCGGTGCTGGCGAATAAGCGCCCATACCACCGGTATTCGGCCCGGTATCGCCATCACCTATTCGCTTGTGATCCTGACTGGTTGCCATCGGCACCACATTTTTGCCATCTGACATGACAATAAAACTGGCTTCCTCTCCATCCAGAAATTCTTCAATGACAATCCGGTGGCCTGCATCGCCGAATGCATTTCCCGCCAGCATATCTTTCACCGCATTCTGTGCTTCTTCCATTGTCATCGCGACAACAACGCCTTTACCTGCTGCCAGACCATCAGCCTTAATGACAATCGGTGCGCCCACTTTTTCCAGATAGGCAAGAGCCGGTTCGATGGCGGTAAAATTTTGGTAGGCCGCAGTCGGGATATGGTGGCGTGCGAGGAAATCTTTAGTGAAGGCTTTAGAGCCTTCCAGTTGTGCGGCAGCTTTGGCCGGGCCAAAAATAGTCAGCCCGGCTTGCTGAAAAGCATCAACCACGCCCAACACCAGCGGAACTTCCGGGCCGACAATTGTCAGCGCAATATTGTGGCGCTGGGCGAATGCGACTAACCCATCAACATCCGTTGTGGCAATGTTTACGTTTTTTAAATTTGCTTCCAGCGCAGTTCCTGCATTCCCCGGTGCAACATAAACTTGCTCTGCCAGCGGAGATTGCGCGGCTTTCCATGCCAGTGCGTGTTCCCGTCCGCCGTTACCAATGATCAGTATGTTCATGACATTTTCCTCGATTAATGGCGGAAATGGCGCATGCCAGTGAAAATCATCGCAATACCGTGTTCATCAGCCGCTGCAATAACTTCATCATCACGAATAGAACCCCCCGGCTGGATCACGCATGTCACGCCTGCTGAGGCGGCGGCATCAATACCATCACGGAATGGAAAGAAAGCATCAGAGGCCATCGCGCAGCCCTGAACTTCCAGACCTTCATCTGCGGCTTTGATCCCTGCAATTTTCGCGGAGTAAACCCGGCTCATCTGGCCTGCGCCAATGCCAATCGTCATATTTGCTTTGGCATAAACGATGGCGTTGGATTTGACGAACTTAGCGACTTTCCAGCAAAACAGGGCATCCTGCATTTCCTGGCTGGTCGGCTGACGTTTGGAAACGATACGCAATTCAGATTCGGTGACTGTGCCTAAATCACGATCCTGCACCAATAAACCACCATTGACGCGTTTGAAATCGAAAGCAGTAACAGGTGTATGCCATGCGCCAGATGCCAAAACGCGTACATTTGGTTTGGTTGCCAGAATTGGCAGAGCGGTTTCGTTAATCGCCGGAGCGATAATGACTTCCACAAACTGGCGTTCAATAATCGCTTTGGCGGTATCCGCATCTAATTCACGGTTAAAGGCGATAATGCCACCAAAAGCGGATGTAGGATCGGTTTTAAATGCTCGTTCGTAAGCGGTATGAATATCCGTTCCAACTGCAACACCACAAGGATTGGCATGTTTGACTATCACACAGGCAGGTTCGGAAAAGGTTTTCACACATTCCAGCGCTGCATCGGTATCTGCAATATTATTGTAAGAAAGTGCCTTACCTTGTAACTGGGTTGTGGTTGCGATAGAGGCTTCCTGCGTTTTTTTTCCTATATAGCTCTCTTCTATATAGAAAGCAGCATCCTGATGGCTGTTTTCGCCATAACGCATATCCTGCTTCTTAATAAAGTTCAGATTCAAAGTGCGGGGAAATTTACCGGATGGCTGGCTGGTTTCGCCATGATATGCAGGCACCAGTTTGCCAAAATAGTTGGCGATCATGCTGTCATAAGCGGCGGTATGTTCAAAGGCTTTGATAGCCAGATCAAAACGGGTAGGTTGAGTGAGGGAATTTTGGTGCTTATCCATTTCCTCAATAACTTTGTTGTAATCCTGAGCATTCACAACAATCGCAACATCTTTATGGTTTTTCGCCGCTGAGCGAACCATCGTCGGGCCACCAATATCGATATTTTCCACGGCATCTTCCAGGGAACAATCCGGCTTTGCGACAGTCTGGGCGAAAGGATAAAGATTGACGACCACCATATCTATAGGGGCAATCTGATGTTGATTCATCACTTCATCATCTTGCCCGCGTCGCCCAAGAATACCGCCATGCACTTTAGGATGCAGCGTTTTCACTCGTCCATCCATCATTTCAGGAAAACCGGTATAGTCGGAAACTTCGGTAACGTTCAGGCCAGCGTTGGCAAGCAGGTTTGCAGTTCCGCCTGTTGAAAGCAGCTCGACACCGCGATTGGATAAGGCTTTGGCAAATTCAACAATCCCCACTTTATCTGAAACACTCAGTAGGGCACGACGGATTGGACGAAGCTGTTGCATTGGTGTGATCCCTTGAATTTCATCAAACAAGAATGTGGGCGATTGTAACGCAAACGTTTGCGCTATGCTCGATAAATTTAGCCAAAATATCGGGCTGTTGATAACTCTGTGCTTAACTCGGTATAAATCGGGGTTTTGCTGTGTAATTCGGCAAACGATCATTTTTTTCAAAAAAAGGATTGTCAGCCCGGAAAAACTCCCTATAATGCGCCACCACTGACCGACGCCAAGCGAGAACACGCCGCGGCGGACAGCGGAAGAAAGCGAAAATAAACGCTTGACTCCGGAGGCGAAAAGCGTAAGATACGCAGCCTCGCAACCGGGAAAGAAAACAGCCGGTTGCACCCGCTCTTTAACAAGTTAATCAGACAATCTGTGTGGGCACTCGCAAGACATTATCGAAACGTCGAAAGACGTCAAAAATAAAAAGTCTTGAAGAGTGACTAAAACAGTTAATTCATTATGAACTAACAGTAAACAATTCTTTGAGCATCAAACACTTTAAATTGA
>JAIRVT010000033.1 GCA_031253755.1 Enterobacteriaceae bacterium | reverse complement strand
ATTTTTTATCATTAAAATCATGTTGTTAATATTTTAATTGAAACTTGGCATAGAAAATGCATAATAACAGGCAGTTGCTCATTCAACTTCTTATGTCGGCCCACAAATAGGGTGGAAACATGCCACATAAACCCGGAATGATGCCAAAGTAAGGTGCCTACCGTCCAATTTTATGATATTCGCTTTCGAGCCTTATCAAGCAACGGGCGACACGTGGAGTGAGGCACCACCTAATATGCGGATTCGCGTTTTAGGGTCTTCACTGGCGGGATAGTAAAAAAATACTATCCCGCCATCACTAGTTCATCAGGCAATTTTTGCTCCCATCATCTAACTCCTGTTGTTGCCCCTGTTCTTCAGAGCAAAGTTATTTACAACGGCTTTTTCTGAGGCTATTTTTCTTTTCTAAAACTATTTTTCTTTTCTAAGACTATTTTTTCTGAAAAACGATAGAATTCATCATCTGGCAGGTTTTTTCTGTTACCTGTGCCGGCTATCAACGGCTGGCTGGCATCAACGTAATGACAGGCTATAAAATGGTTTCTTTGAAAAAATGGCGTTTATTTCCCCGCTCATTGCGCCAATTGGTGGTAATGGCATTCTGGCTGGTACTGTTGCCGCTGTTAGTGCTGGCGTATCAGGCTTATCAAAGCCTTGACCAACTTAGCACGCAGGCAGCAGAAATTAACCGTGCAACGCTGTCTGATGCCCGGCAAAGTGAAGCAATGATAAACATTGCGCTTGAGATGGAGCGCAGCTATCGGCAGTATTGTGTGCTCGGCGATGCCAGTCTGGAAAAGCTCTATCAACGCCAGTATCAGCAATATACCAATATGCTCAATAACCAAATTGTTCTGCTGGCAAATAGTGAACACAAGAATCCATTTAATCAGATCCTGCCGGGCCTTTCTCATATCACTTGCAGCAATAGCCAACCGGAACCGGCCGCCGCCAAGCTCCTTGAACAATTCTCCAATGCGAATAGTCAGCTGGTGCAGGAAACCCGCAATATCATTTTTACCCGTGGTGAACAGTTGCAGCAGGATATTGCAGAAAAAGGGCAGTTTTTTGGCTGGCAAAGTTTAATTCTGTTCCTGTTAAGTGCGTTTTTAATCGCGCTCTTTACCCGTATGATTATTGGCCCGGTAAAAGGTATCGAGCGCATGATCAATCGGCTAGGGGCCGGGCAGACACTGGAAAACCAGATTGAATCGTTTAAAGGTCCCAGAGAGTTACGTTCACTGGCTCAGCGGATTATTTGGCTGAGTGAGCGCCTGTCCTGGCTTGAATCGCAACGGCATGAGTTTTTACGCCATATTTCCCATGAACTGAAAACGCCGCTTGCCAGTATGCGTGAAGGCGCAGAATTATTGGCGGATGAGGTCGTCGGCCCGCTGACAGCTGATCAAAAAGAAGTAGTGAGTATTTTGGATGGCAGCAGTAAACACTTGCAGAAACTGATTGAGCAACTGCTGGAGTATAACCGTAAGATTGTCGATACGCCGGCTGAACGCCAGATTGTCTCTTTAACCGAGCTGGTCAATAGCATTGTGCTGTCACATCAACTGCCCGCGCGAACCAAAAATATTCACACAAAAATCCAATTGGATACGGAAGATTGCTGGGCTGAACCTAAACTATTAATGCGGGTTATTGATAATCTCTATTCCAATGCAGTGCACTATGGCGCTGAATCCGGTAACATTTGGATTTCCAGTCGGCAATTGGATAAAAATATTCAGATTGATATTGCCAATACAGGAACACCGATTCCTGAATTAGAAAAAAGTATGATTTTTGAACCCTTTTATCAAGGAAAACTTCAACGTAAAGGCGCAGTTAAAGGAAGCGGCCTTGGTTTGAGTATTGCTCTGGACTGCATTAAACAAATGGGGGGAAAACTTCACCTGATCGAATCTGACTTTGCTGATGTATGCTTTCGGATTGAACTGCCATTAACCGCAGAGAATAATTAAACAATATGCACAATAGGTTTACTCACGATCGATTTAGTCACGATTTAGCTATGAAGATGAAACGGCAGGATATTGCTATCCAACCCGTTCGGAGAGGTCAACCGGGTCAAACCGTGGAGAAAACGACAATGATACAGCGTGTTCTTGAACGGGCTTCACTTTTGCGTTTTCGCCGTTCTTTGCGTTTTTGCAATAAGTCCGTTGCGGTGCCACTGCTTTTTTCCTGCCTGCTGGCTGGGTGTAGCTTAAATTCCAATCTTAATGATTCATCAACAATTGTTGAATCTATCATGCCTGAAGCGCGGGTTACTGATTATCGCAGCAAAGGGTGTGATGCTATCTGGAATATAGTGAAACCAACCGCCATGGAGAATAGCCTTTATTGGTTACGGTTAATGGATTGTGCGGATAAATTATCTTCAGCAGATGCCCGTGAGATGGTGAAACAGTGGGTGCCGGGAGATTGGTCACAAGTTTTTAAACAGAGTATTCTGATCAACCGTGCCACGCCTTCATTGGCTGAACGACATAAAATCATCGAAAATCTGAATCAGTATAGTGTGCAATTTCCGGTTTCATTACGGTCATTATTGCAGTTGTGGCGCGGCCATCAGTACCTGAAGGTCAATCTGATAGAGCAGAAGTCAAAATACCAGCGATTACAGTTTGATAGTGATGCCAAGATTGATCGTTTGAAGGATATACAGGTAAATCTGGAATCTGAAGTGCATTCGATAAAACGTAAACTGGAAAACCTGACGGATATAGAGCGCCAGCTCTCTTCGCGCAAACAAGGCCAGAATGTTGCTCCTGATCCCCATGAAACAGGTGATTCCCGTGAAACAGGGCAAATGAATAAAGACAACAACGCCGATAACAGCAAACCGGAAACCAAATCAAATTCTGTGCCGGAAACAAAAACACCGACAACAAAAAACCATTCTTCCGAGAAAAAAGGAGCTGAATCACAATGACAGTGCGCAATCCTGCTCATCTTCTTTTAGTTGATGATGACCCAAGTTTACTCAAATTATTGGGAATGCGTCTGATAAGTGAGGGATTCCGTGTTACGACCGTAGAAAGCGGGCATGAAGCGTTACGCGCTCTGGTCAAAGAAAAAGCCGATTTGGTCATCAGTGACTTACGCATGGACGAAATGGACGGGATGGCGCTGTTTGCGGAAATTCAAAAACAGCATCCCGGTATGCCGGTGATTATTCTTACCGCACATGGCTCGATTCCCGATGCGGTCGCGGCGACCCAACAAGGCGTATTCAGTTTTCTGACCAAACCGGTTGATCGTGACGCGCTCTATAAAGCCATCGATGATGCGCTGAAATTATCAATACCCGCCGTAGATGGAAAGTGGAGTGAGCAGATTGTCACCCGCAGCCCTCTGATGCTGCGCCTGCTGGAGCAGGCCAAAATGGTGGCACAATCTGACGTCAGTGTTCTGATCAACGGGCAAAGTGGCACAGGGAAAGAAGTGCTGGCTCAGGCCATTCATCAGGCAAGTCCACGGGCAAAGAAACCGTTTATTGCCATCAACTGTGGCGCTTTGCCGGAACAGCTGCTGGAGTCTGAGCTGTTTGGTCATGCAAAAGGGGCATTTACCGGCGCAGTCAGCAACCGGGAAGGGCTGTTTCTGGCAGCGCACGGAGGAACGCTGTTCCTTGATGAAATCGGTGATATGCCATCGGCGTTGCAGGTGAAGCTGCTCAGGGTATTGCAGGAGCGTAAAGTCCGCCCGCTGGGCAGCAATCGTGATGTTGATATTGACGTCAGGATTATTTCTGCCACCCACCGTGATTTGCCAAAAGCGATGCAGCGCAACGAATTTCGTGAAGACCTCTATTATCGGTTAAATGTCGTCAACCTGAAAATTCCTACCCTGAGTGAACGGGCGGAAGATATTCCCTTACTGGCGAATCATTTATTACGTGAATCCGCCAAACGCCATAAGCCATTCGTTCACCGGTTTTCTATCAATGCAATGAAATGCCTGATGGCAGCAAGCTGGCCGGGCAATGTTCGTCAGTTGGTCAATGTCATCGAACAATGTGTGGCATTGACGACAGCGCCGGTGATTAGTGATGCGCTGGTTATGCAGGCGCTGGAAGGGGAAAATACGGCGTTGCCGACATTTGTGGAAGCACGTAGTCAGTTTGAACTGAATTACTTACGTAAATTGTTGCAAATGACCAAAGGTAACGTGACTCATGCTGCGCGTGTGGCAGGGCGCAACCGGACAGAGTTTTATAAATTATTGGCGCGTCATGAATTGGATGCCAATGATTTCAAGGAATAACTTTCTATTTGGATAACTTTCTATGAGTCGTACTCTAAATATTGCTCTTGCACAGTTAAATTGGCTGGTAGGGGACATGGAAGGCAACAGCGAACGTATGTTGCAGACGGTGCAAGAACAGCAGGAAAAAGGCGCAGATCTTGTCATGTTTTCGGAGCTGGCATTGTCGGGGTATTTTCCGGAAGACCTGCTGTTTCGCCCTGATTTTCACCAGCGTTGTCGTGAACAATTAGTCCGTTTGCAGGCGGCAAGTTCTCAGGCCGGTATTTTGGTCGGTCATCCGTGGCAACAGAATGGCAAAATCTACAATGCACTTTCTTTGTTCTGGAAAGGCGAAATGGTTGCCCGTTATTTTAAACAACAATTGCCTAACTATGGCGTCTTTGACGAAGAACGCTATTTCAAAGCGGGCAATCAAGTTTGTGTTGTGCCGTTCAAAGGCTACAATCTCGGCCTGCTGATTTGTGAAGATTTATGGTTCAATGAGCCGGTTGATGCGCTAAAACAGGCGGGTGCCGAGATTGTCCTGTCCATTAACGCCTCTCCTTATAATCGCGAAAAACCCACGATTCGCAGCACATTAATTAAATCACACTGCCAGCGCGTTCAACTGCCGATTATTTATCTGAATCAGATAGGCGGTCAGGATCAGCTTATTTTTGATGGCTGTTCGAAAGTTTTTGCTGCAAATGGTGAAATTACGCATCGGATGGCGGCGTTTGAAGAGCAAATCGAACAGTGCCGTTTCAACGATATGCTCATTGAACCCATGACAAACCCGATACCGCAATTGCCACCACTGGCGCAAATCTACAAAGCGCTGGTGTTGTCTGTGCGTGACTATGTGCAGAAAAATGGCTTTAAGGGAATCATACTGGGCTTATCCGGCGGGATTGATTCCGGCCTGACATTGGCGATTGCAGTGGATGCTTTGGGCAAAGAGCAGGTTCAGGCGGTGATGATGCCATTCCGCTATACCTCTGAAATGAGCATTCATGACGCGAAAGAGCAAGCGGATCTGCTCGGCGTTGAATTTGACACCGTTTCTATCGAGCCGATGTTTGACGCGTTTATGGCACAACTGGCGCCGATGTTTGCGGGAACAGAGAAAGACACCACGGAAGAAAATTTACAGGCGCGTTGCCGGGCTGTCATCCTGATGGCGATGTCAAATAAACGCCGTCGTCTGGTGCTGACAACCAGTAACAAAAGTGAATCTGCCGTGGGATATTCGACGTTATACGGCGATATGGCCGGTGGCTTCAACGCCTTGAAAGACGTGCCAAAGACGATGGTTTTTGCGTTGTCGAATTACCGTAATACGGTATCGGAAGCGATCCCTCAGCGTGTGATTGATCGCCCGCCGTCTGCGGAACTCGCACCGGATCAGCTCGATCAGGACAGCCTGCCACCGTATGACATACTGGATGCCATTCTTGAGGGATATGTCGAAAAAGATAAATCGGTGGCGGATTTAGTGGCGGAAGGCTTTGATGAAGCGATTGTCCGCAAGGTGATCCGGCTGGTGGATATCAACGAGTATAAACGCCGTCAGGCACCGATTGGCCCGCGTATTTCACAGCGCGATTTTGGGAAAGACAGGCGCTATCCGATTACGTCCGGTTTCGGGCGCAAGAACTGGTATTAACAGGAAAACTTCATGAAAAAAATTGATGCAATTATCAAACCTTTCAAACTCGATGATGTGCGTGAAGCTCTGGCTGAAGTGGGTATTACGGGGATGACCGTGACAGAGGTGAAAGGATTTGGCCGCCAGAAAGGGCATACGGAACTGTACCGTGGCGCAGAATATATGGTGGATTTTCTGCCGAAAGTCAAAATAGAGATTATCGTACCGGATGAAATTGTTGATACCTGTGTCGATACGATTATTCAGACGGCACAAACCGGCAAAATTGGTGATGGTAAGATTTTTGTCTTTGATGTTGCCCGTGTTGTGCGCATTCGGACCGGGGAGCAGGACGAAGAAGCTATCTAACTGCCGTTTCTGAAATCGATGCTTAAACTTATATTTCCCCGCACAGCGGGGAAATATAACACGCATCTCGAAGTTGGATTGGTATATTAAAAATTAGGCCTGAGGGTTTTATCCGAATTAAATCACTTTATGCGGGCCAAAACATTCATAATGGATATTCTGCACATCAACGCCCATCTCCAGAAGCTGTTTGGCGATATGCTGCATGAACGCCACCGGTCCACAGAAATAAAACTGCATTCCTTCTGTATTTACCGCCTCTTTGACCAGCGCTAAATCCATCAAACCGGTGTGCTGGTAATTGATGCCTTGCTGATCTTCCGCTCTGGGAATGCGATACCAAACCTGAGTATTCAGGTTCGGCAGCGTTTGGGTGATTTGCTGTACTTTGCCTGCGAAAGCGTGATAACCGCCATGCTCTGCGGCATGAAACCAATTGACGACACCGCGGTGCTGCTGTTGCTCCAGAGATTGCAACATGCTCATCATCGGCGTTAATCCAACACCGGCAGAAATCAGTGTCACAGGAGTATCAGGCTGGATATCAAGGAAGAAATCGCCCCGTGGCGCAGACAACAATACGGTATCGCCAACTTGTACGTTGTCGTGCATGTAGCTGGAAACTTTACCGTCAGATTCACGCTTAATGGCAATTTGGTAGTGAGTATCATTAGGTGCCGCAGTCAGTGAATATTGGCGAATTTCACGGTTTTTAAACGCAGGATCGGTCAGGTAAATACTCAAATATTGACCCGGTTTGTGAGCCATGACTTTGCCGCCATCAACGGGGACAAATTCAAAGCTGGTAATCACGTCGCTTAATGGCTGTTTCCGGCTGACCCGGAATTGGCGCAATCCACGCCAGCCGCCTTCTGGAGACTCACCTTCCTGATAAATTTCCTCTTCACGATTGATAAAAACATCAGCCAGCACACCGTAAGCCTTTCCCCAAGCTTCAATAATTTCATCTCCCGGATGGAACATTTCCTCAAGGGTTGCCAGTAAGTGTGTGCCTACAATCTGATAGTGTTCTGGCTGGATATTCAGGCTGGCATGTTTATGGGCGATTTTTTCTACCGCCGGTAACAGCGCTGACAGGTTTTCAATATTAGCTGCATAAGCACACAGGGCATTGAAAAGCGCTTCACGCTGATCACCACTGCTCTGGTGGCTCATGTTAAAGATGTTCTTCAGTTCAGGGTTGTGTTTGAACATGCGCTCATAAAAATGCGCGGTTAATTTTGGCCCGGTAGAAACAATCAGTGGAATGGTGGATTTTATTGTTGTGATAGTTTGGCTGTCTAACATAGTGTTCTCTCTTATACCCGCATGAATATGATAAGTTGCATTTTAAATGCAACTTATTGGTAAGCGGAAGCCCCTAACTTAAGAAACGCAGTTTGTTTTGATTTAAATCAAAAATTCAGGATCTACCTCGGAGGTTAAATTTGATCTCAGTCACAAAAATCAACGATATATTTCAGGTGCATAAACAAGATGGCAAGCTATCCGGCTACCATCATCAAAGCAAACGTTTGCGCGAAATCTATTGTCAAGACTATCTCATTTGATAAAAAGAGTTTACACTGTGTCCCATTCTGGCCCTCAGGGGTATTTTTTAGAGATGTTTACCCGATGAATTTCAGTGCAAAACTGGAAGATTGCGGGTGTAGCTGAGTCAGGAGAACCTAATGCTAAAGCGTGAAATGAATATTGCGAATTACGACCCCGAACTGTGGCAAGCGATGGAACAGGAAGTTCGCCGTCAAGAAGAACATATCGAATTAATTGCCTCTGAAAACTACACCAGTCCAAGAGTGATGCAAGCTCAAGGATCTCAGCTCACTAACAAGTATGCAGAAGGCTATCCGGGTAAGCGTTACTACGGTGGCTGTGAGTATGTTGATATCGTTGAACAATTAGCGATTGACCGGGCAAAAGAATTGTTTGGTGCTGATTATGCCAACGTTCAGCCACACTCTGGTTCCCAAGCCAATATGGCTGTGTATATGTCGCTGCTGCAACCCGGTGACACCGTTTTAGGCATGAATCTGGCTCATGGCGGTCACCTGACTCACGGCTCTCCGGTTAACTTTTCCGGCAAACTTTATAACATTGTGCCTTACGGTATCGATGAGAGCGGTAAGATCGATTATGACGACATCCGTAATCAGGCACTGAAACATCAGCCTAAAATGATTATCGGCGGCTTCTCGGCTTATTCTGGCGTGGTTGACTGGGCTAAAATGCGTGAGATTGCCGATGAAATCGGTGCGTATCTGTTTGTTGATATGGCTCACGTTGCTGGTCTGATTGCTGCGGGTGTTTACCCGAACCCGGTTCCTCACGCTCATGTTGTCACCACAACGACGCACAAAACACTGGCAGGCCCGCGCGGTGGCCTGATTCTGGCGAAAGGCGGCGATGAAGAGCTGTATAAGAAGCTGAACTCTTCAGTTTTCCCGGGCAGTCAGGGTGGCCCGTTGATGCACGTTATTGCCGGTAAAGCCGTGGCACTGAAAGAAGCGATGGAGCCGGAATTCAAAGCCTATCAGCAACAAGTGGCTAAAAACGCCAAAGAAATGGTCTCGGTGTTCCTGCAACGTGGTTACAAAGTGGTTTCTGGCGGTACTGAAAACCACTTGATGTTGCTGGATCTGGTGGGTAAAGACATCACAGGCAAAGACGCAGATGCCGCACTGGGGCGCGCTAATATCACCGTTAACAAAAACAGCGTACCTAACGATCCCCGCAGTCCGTTTGTCACTTCCGGTGTCCGTATCGGTACGCCAGCGATTACCCGTCGCGGCTTCAAAGAAGCCGAAACGCGCGAACTGACCGGTTGGATATGTGATGTGCTGGATAACATCAATGACGAATCAGTGATTGAAAGCGTGAAACAGAAAGTATTGGCTATTTGTGCAAAATATCCTGTCTACGCATAATTTAGGATAAATTTTTAATCTGGCAGTAACAGTAGTAAAACCCAGCTCAAGACATTCGTTTTGAGCTGGTTTTTTTGTATTGAAAATACTAGGAGTATTAGATGGTTGTTCGGTCAACATCTTGGCTGGGGTTAGGCTATTTCACCTACTTTTTTTCTTATGGAATATTTTTGCCGTTCTGGTCGGTCTGGTTACAGGGAGAGGGCATTACACCTGCAATGATCGGCATATTATTAGCGATTGGTTTAGTATCTCGTTTCCTCGGTAGTCTGTTTATTTCTTCTTCTGTTAAAAATCCCACCAAATTAATCAGCGCATTACGATTTTTAGCCTTACTGTCTTTGCTCTTCGTCATTAGTTTTGCTTTTGACAGCCATTGGTTATGGATTTCCTTTGCCATGATAGGCTTTAACTTGTTTTTTGCTCCGTTAGTCCCTTTATCGGATGCGTTAGCCGGAACATGGCAAAAACAATTTACGTTTGACTACGGTAACGTGCGCGTTTGGGGTTCGATTGCTTTCATTATCAGCTCCGCGTTAACGGGTATGTTGATGTCGGCTTCCGGCATCGATTTTGGCGCCGGGATCAGTTTCTCCTTTGACAAAATCAATCATTGGATTGGCGCTAATTTGTTTGGTCATCACCATATTATTCTGGTTTTCTTGATCTTCAGTGTTGCCATCATGTTGCTGGGAATGATGCTGAAACCTTCGATTATGCCGGAAGGCACGGTTACGGAAGGGAAAACGACAGAGAAAGCGGTTAATTCTGTCTCGTTCAGGAAATTATTATCTGAAAAATCAGTGTGGCAATTTTTATTGTGTGTCACTTTGCTACAGGCAGCCCATGCGGGCTACTACAGTTTTAGCTCTATTTATTGGGAGAAAGCAGGGTATTCTTCGGCAACCATCGGTTATCTCTGGTCATTGGGTGTTGTTGCAGAAGTGATTGTGTTCACCTTCAGCAAACGGCTGTTCCGTGGCTGGGGCGCCCGTAGTCTTCTGCTACTCTCTGCGATTTGCGGCGTGGTTCGCTGGGGGTTAATGGGAACATTCACTGAGTTGCCGATTTTGATTGTGATTCAGATCCTACACTGCGGAACGTTTACCGTTTGTCATTTAGCGGCGATGCGCTTTATTGGTGCCAGAAATGAAAATGAAGTTATCCGCTTGCAGTCGGTTTATTCTGCGTTAGCAATGGGCGGTGGTATTGCGGTTATGAGCGCAGTGGGCGGCTTTTTGTATGAATACACGGGTGGCGGTATCTATTGGGTGATGGCGTTGGTTGCATTACCGGCGATTTTTTTGCGGCCCAAAAATGAATCCCACATTCATTCGGTGTGAGTGGTGAAGAAAGCCGCAAAAATAAAAAAGGCACCGGTAAATTCGGTGCCTGTAAAAAGAAGCAATTCGAAAAATGAAGGGGATTAACGCTTTAATGCTTCTGTTAACTCTTCACGCATCTCAGACAGAATGTCTTTAACAATACGCGGGTTACCGGCAACGACATTACCGGAATTGATGTAATTGTGACCACCCACGAAATCGGTAACGATACAACCTGATTCACGTACCAGCAGTTCGCCACCCAGAAAATCCCACGGTTTCAGGCCGATTTCAAAGAAACCATCAACACGTCCGGCAGCAACATACGCCATATCCAGTGCCGCAGAACCGGTACGACGGAAATCAGCACAGTGTTCAAATAATTTACCCAGCACATTCATGTAAGAGATAGTGTGTTGTTTCGCTTTGAATGGGAAACCGGTGGCGATCACTGTACCGTCCAACTCGCGGGCATTGCTGCCACGCAGGCGATAACCATTCAACTGCGCGCCTTGCCCACGGGTTGCGGTGAACAGTTCATTACGCATCGGATCATAAACGACAGAAACCTCTGTACGACCTTTAATACGTACAGCAATGGAAACTGAGAAATGAGGGAGGCGTTTAATAAAGTTGGTGGTGCCATCCAGTGGATCGATTACCCATTGGACATCGTTATCTTCACCGATATGTTCACCGCTTTCTTCAGTGATAATGGTGTGCTTAGGGTAAGACTTGCGGATAATGTCAATGATCAGCGTTTCTGCATCACGATCAACATTAGTAACGAAATCATTACTGCCTTTTTGGCTTGCTTCGATAGCGTCAGGAGTTTCATAGCTTTTGGCAATATGGTTGCCGGCTTTACGCGCTGCGCGTATAGCGATGTTTAGCATCGGATGCATGGGGTATCTTCCACCAGAATTTTAAAGAACGGGAAACAAATCGGCGCGAAGTATAGCAGTAGTTCGTCAAAATGACTAATGCTGTGTTAAGATAATCGGCTCCTATTCTGAAATGAAAAGCTAAATAAAAAGCTGAAATTAAAGCCGCCATGTTAGAGAACATCCGCATTATTCTGGTAGAAACTTCCCACACAGGTAACATGGGCTCAACTGCCAGAGCTATGAAAACAATGGGGTTGACCAATCTGTATCTGGTGAATCCACTCGTCCAGCCTGACTCACACTCAATTGCACTTTCTGCCGGTGCCAGTGATGTTATTGGCAATGCAACGATCGTCGGTTCGTTAGATGAAGCACTGGTTGGCTGCGAATTGGTGATTGGAACCAGTGCCCGTTCCCGCACACTGTCATGGCCGATGGTAGAACCACGCGAATGTGGTGAACGTTGTGTTAAGGCTGCTGCATCTTCTCCGGTAGCTATCGTATTTGGCCGCGAACGTGTGGGGCTGACTAACGAAGAGCTTCAGAAATGCCACTATCACCTCTATATCCCGACTAACCCAGAATATGGTTCGTTGAATCTGGCAATGGCAGTGCAGTTGGTCAGCTATGAAATTCGCATGGCTCATCTTGCGGCTCAGAATATTGTTGTCCAGAAACCTGCCGCGCGGGGAAATGTCGAAAAAGCGGCTACTGCCGGAGATAACGTAGAATATCCGCCTGCTGAAGATATGGAGCGTTTTTATCAGCACCTTGAGCAGGTGTTAAATCAGTCAGGCTTTATTCGCAAAGCGCATCCCGGCCAGATAATGAACAAATTGCGTCGTCTTTATAACCGGGCACGGCCGGAAACTCAGGAGCTGAATATTCTACGTGGTATTTTGACTGCTGTGGAAAGGTGGGCCGGAAAATCACCCGATTCCGATGGGAAATAGGC
>JAIRVT010000090.1 GCA_031253755.1 Enterobacteriaceae bacterium | reverse complement strand
TTTGTTAGTGGCGTGTCTGTCCGCAGCTGGCAAGCGAATGTAAAGATTAGACTAAGCATGTAGTACCGAGGATGTAGGAATTTCGGACGCGGGTTCAACTCCCGCCAGCTCCACCAAATTTGGTTGGACAGTATCAGGACAACAACTTTAAAAACAGGAAGTTAGGAAAGTTGGTAGGTCACTGTCATGACAGTAAATGGACTTAAAAAGATACGCAAAAGATACGCGGCTCTTTTCTTGAGGCACCTCAGATTTCATCATCTGGGGTGTTTTTCTTTGTAAGAAAGTTTTTCAGAGTGCCGTCATCATAAAAAGTAAAATCATTAAATACCACTCTGCCAATCAGTAAGTCTTGACTGGGCTGATGCATATCTAATGATATGTATCTATTTCTGTCTCTGAAGTGCTGAAAGGCTTATGCTTTAAGTTCTCAGAATAATTTTTAGTGAAGTTTGGAGCTAATTCCTTATCTCCAGCTTAGTGAGCAAATAATTTATCGTATTGTGACATATAGCCAATAATTGAGGATTTAATAAGCTCTATCGCGCTATCAATGTCTGTGTACAATTCAGGGTATTGAACTTTAGGATCGACTATAACATTAATCCTGTTACGCCTATATGATAATTCAGCGCAAGGTACAACATAAAAATCATCGCTTTTTTTATCATTACTTATTGTTACGATAAATATTTGCCTATTGGGATCATGCCCAAAACTCAGCCTTCTAACAAAGAATTCCTTCTGCGAAGGCTCATCGTAGAAAGAATCAATAACTTCTGTTGAGTGGCTAATAGTCTGCACAGATCTGGTATGTTCAGTTCTCATATAGCCTCCCTGACGTTATGAAATTAGAAGTGTGTTTGATTTATTTCAATGCATTAAAATGTATCGAATTGTTTCAATTTTTAATCTTTAGTGGGTTAAATTTATCACTAATTTTTCAGTTTATTGCTAAGATCCGACGGCCTCCTGCATTGACTGACAGTCAAATTACAGCCATTGAAGACTGCACTAAGGTGCATCCATTGTAGCCAGCGTGATAAGGAGTGATTGCAAGATCAATCAACGTTGAGATTAAAGAATATCCTATATCTGGAGATCTTTACTCTATTACGAAAGAATAAAGAAGTTTTCTGATATTTTTAAATATCCAAAATAAAATAGCAACAACAATTGGAGTTGTAATACCCTTGATGTTTTCATCTAATATACCCACATCCTTAATAATTACAATTAAATTCATGATATAGCTCTCATTATAATTTATAAAAATCGCTTCATATTAAATAAATTCGTAACACAAATAAATAAAAATTATTATTTAAATCATCAATAGCACAAGATGCTCTAGCCTTTGGTGAAAGGGAAATAAAAACCTAACATCACTATATTCAATGTAATGATCATAATATAAATGATAAAAAAATAATAATTTCAACACAATAAAAACAAAGATATCAAATTTGTAATTGACCTCTTATTTTTGATAATTCATATTTAAAATTATATAGATATATATTTTCCTGAGATATATAGTTATTTATTACGATCCTATACCTTATGGATTTCGAGTGGCATCGCGGCGGCAAGGGAGTGAACCCCTGAGCATAGGTAACTATGCGATTGGGGTGAGCGAGTGCAGCCAACAAAGAGGCAACTTGAAAGACGACGGGTATATTAATTCAATTATCTATACCCTATGGCTTTCGAGTTGCATCGCTGCGGTAAGCGAACGAAGCCAACAAAGAGGCAGCTTGAAAGACGACGGGTATAACTCAGGAGATCAAGTAATGAAGTTTGTTCCCGATTATCATGATATTTCCGAAGCCCACTCCCGCATCAAACCTCACGCCCACAAAACGCCAGTATTCACTTCAACAACCGTTAATCAGCTCTTCAACGCTGAAGTTTATTTTAAATGCGAAAACTTCCAAAGAATGGGAGCGTTTAAATTTCGTGGCGCGATGAATACGCTATCTCAATTTAGCGATGAGCAGAAAAAAGCCGGTGTGGTTGCGTTCTCTTCTGGTAATCATGCTCAGGCCATTGCTTTAGCCGCCAAATTACTCAATATTCCTGCCACTATCGTGATGCCACACGATGCGCCCAAAGCCAAAATCGAAGGGACGAAAGGCTATGGCGGCAAAATTGTTTTCTATGACAGATATACCGAAGATAACAAAGCCATCAGCCGCGATCTGGCAGAAAAGCACGGCCTGACACTGATTCCGCCTTACGACCATCCCCATATTATTGCCGGGCAAGGAACGGTAGCCAAAGAGCTGTTTGAAGAAGTCGGCGAGTTGGATTCGTTATTTGTTCCTCTCGGCGGCGGCGGGTTGTTATCCGGTTCCGCTCTCTCTGCGGCTCACTTATCGCCAAAATGTCAGGTTTTTGGTGTTGAGCCAGCAAACGGTAATGATGGGCAGCTATCTTTCAGAAAAGGGGAAATTGTCACTATCGATATGCCAAAAACCATTGCCGATGGCGCACAAACGCCCCATTTAGGCGAATATACGTTTGCCATTATCCGCCATCTGGTGAAAGATATTCTGACTGCCACGGATGAAGAATTGGTTGATACCATGTACTTTTTGGCAGAGCGAATGAAAATGGTGGTTGAACCAACAGGTTGTTTGGGTTTTGCAGCAGCACGAGCCATGCGGGTACAATTGCAGGGGCAACGTATCGGTGTTATTCTCAGTGGCGGAAATATCGATATGTCACGATATGCTTCTTTACTAGGAAATAAAAAATAATTCCTAAAAATTCTCAGACACGTAATGAATTATGTGTCTGAATCAATGTAACTGACAGAAAGTTCAACCAAAAAACTAAAGGTATATTAATGAAATATTAAAGACAGCCAATTAAACAAGGTGTGTAAAATGAAAAAAAATATTTGTATTGTTTTTGGATTAACCAATTACAGAAAAAAATTCCTCTCTAAACTTAATAAAGAACATAGAGATGTAAATAATATTTACATTACAGCTGATGATATATTTAGCGCTATTGATATTGTTAAAAACAGGGCTGAAAATATAATCAAAGATTCATCCAGAATATATGATTTCATTGTCAAAAATAATTCAACACATTATATCATCAATAGAGATCAACATCAAAAATGTATAAATGAATTTTATAGGTCAATATCTACAAATACCGGAACTGATATAAATTTTCTAAAACAAAATATAACGACTGAATCAGCAGAGTACTTACTTTCTGAGTTTAGTCGATTTTTATTTAATAATTCCGAAAGACTCTCAATAAGCAGTACATTAACTAAAAGAGAAAATTACCAAAACATAAGAAATAACAATAAACTTAATAACTTAAATGAATCCAGAAAAATTAATAAATATAAAGACTATAAAGCAGGATTTCTTGCAAAGAATGTCGGATTTAACATAAATAATTTCAATGGACACCTTCAAAACAGATCTATCGGCGCACATTATGAAGGAGACGAAAAGCTATCAGATGAATTATTCTGTCCTAAACGCCCAAGTAAAGAATTTACTGACCATTCGTTTTATCGTAATTATAATATAGGCCAGAAAGAATATACCAAAAAAGCTTTTAGTGCATTCCTTGACAGTGATAAAGCTGGTTTTTCATATATGAAGATATTAGAAGATGAGATTTACGATAAAAATATGAAAAATAACAGCAATATTTCTCCCAGCGAATATGAATTTATACTTCAGGGGCGTTTAATTAGAAAAAGTTTTGAACGTGCTTTTATTAGAAAATTATCTAAATTATCGATCGATTGGTTAGAAAATGAAGCTGATAAAACTAACTCTCCGATAAAAGAGATCATCATATATATGGAGGATGTTCCACCGTTAAGAAATAATGTACCTATTCTGTCCAATTCTAAAGACAAAAAAATTTGCACATATAATATAGATCCAAATAACTTTCACCATAAATGGCGAAATAGTGATTATAAAGATATCGAAAACTATTCGAGCCATTCACTGATAACGCATTCAGAAGTAAGACACGCATTGAAAATAATGGAGACTAAGAGAAATCATCACATTAAATTAATCTATGCCGATAAATTCGCCTCTGCAAAAAGTATTTTCGACAATCTTTAGCTTACATTTTCTCTTCCTCTTTCAACCTGCGCCATAATGTCGTGCGACTAATGCCCAGATATTCCGCTGCGGCCTGTCGGTTTCCCGAAAAACGGGCCACGATGTCATGAGCTGAAGGCAGGGTTTCTTTCAGAGAAACCGGAACGGCCGGCGTTACTTGCGGGTTTGGTGCGCTCATATCAACCTGCCGTTCCGGCGAAAGTGACACGATTAATGCCGGAGTCAACGCTTGTTCTGAGTTTGCACTTAAATAAAGTGCCACCCTTTCCATCAGGTTACGCAGCTCCCTGACATTGCCCGGCCAGTGATAGGATTGTAAGACTTCATCACAGTGAAGCAGTTCGCGGACTCTGGCAGATGAAACCGGCAGGCTGAGCGTTGCAAACGTCCGGCGTAAATATTCCAGAGCCAGCATACTGATATCGCTTCCCCGCTCGCGTAACGCAGGCAGGTTAATGCGCAAGACATTTAAGCGATAAAACAAATCGACACGGAAACGCCCTTCGCGCACCCAGCGATCCAAATCACAATGAGTGGCGCAGATAATGCGCACATCCACCGCAATGGGGCGATAGCCGCCGACTCTGACAACCGATTTCTCTTCCAGCACGCGCAGTAACCGTGTCTGTAACGGCAATGGCATTTCACCAATTTCATCCAAAAATAGTGTTCCCCGGTGCGCAACTTCGAATAATCCGGCACGCCCGCCACGCCGTGAACCGGTAAATGCCCCTTCTTCGTAACCAAATAACTCCGCTTCTAACAAGGATTCTGCAATCGCACCGCAATTGACCGCCACAAAAGGCCGTGGATGTTTTCCCTTTAACTGGCCGTAACGCAAGGTATATTCATGATGAATGGCCTGTGCAACCAATTCTTTTCCGGTGCCGCTTTCCCCCTGAATCAAAACGGTCGCCGTTGAGCGGGCGTAGAGCATAATCGTGTTGCGCACACGTTCCATTGCAGCAGAATGTCCCTGTATATCATTGATGGTATGGCGGGTACGCAGTTTATTCTCTGTCAGATAAGCCGAGGTGGCCGCCTGATGAAGTTTCGCCACTTTTGCGATCTCCAGGGCATCATAAAATGCCTGACGGACAGTATCAGTGGAATAGACAAAAACCCCCACCAGCTCTGCTTCATCCGCCAGCTCAGAAATTAACCCGGCGCCGACAATGACTTTTATTCCCATGGCTTTTAATGCGTTAACTTGTGCTCTGGCATCTTCTTTTGTGACATAACTGCGTTGTTCTACCCGTAAATTGAAACATTGCTGAAAAGTTTCCAGCGCGGGTAAGGTACTTTGATAGGTGATAACACCGATACTGGCGCTGATTTGCCGGGCACGGGCCAGTGCCTGCATAAAATCAAATCCACTGGCTTTGGCAATAATCACCGGAATGGATAAGCGGCTTTTCAGATAATCACCATTGGAACCCGCACAAATCACGGCATCGCAATGTTCACTGACCAGCCGTTTGCGGATATGTTGCACCGCCTGCTCAAAACCAAGATTGATAGGAATGATCTTCGCCTGATGGGCAAATTCCGGCGTAATGTGACGAAACAGAGAGAAAAGCCGGGAAACTGAAACCACCCAGATAACCGGTTTATTGTTGTTATGCTCTTCGGCCTGCTTTGATGACATGACTTTCCCTCCCCATTACTTCAGCTTTTTTATGTATCCCTCTTTGTTCCATTCAACACAAATGAAACAAAAATGAAATAATTTCGGTTCATTTTGAAACAACACTCTATTATAGACAGTAACGGCAAATCAACGACGCCACAGAGAAATTAAAATTAATTATATTATTGTTATCATAACGATATAAATAACACTCACTTCCTTTCCGAACATCATTCTCACACTTCTGCTTATTGGCACAAATTTTGCTCATGAATTTTATCAGTGCAACAAATTGATACAAATTATTTTCATTTTAAGAACAATGGAGTTATATATGGAATTTTATTCTGCCGGTTTGGCTTTTCGTCAGGCAATAAAAGCCGAATCTCCGTTACAGGTGGTAGGAACCATCAATGCCAACCATGCTTTGCTGGCAAAACGCGCAGGTTACAACGCAATCTATCTTTCCGGCGGCGGTGTTTCAGCGGGTTCTTTAGGGCTGCCGGATTTGGGGATCTCAACGCTGGATGATGTGCTGACTGATATTCGTCGCATCACCGATGTCTGTGATTTACCGCTGTTGGTAGATGCCGATATCGGCTTTGGTTCCTCTGCATTCAATGTTGCCCGCACAGTTCGGTCTATGATTAAAGCAGGCGCTGCCGGGCTGCATATCGAAGATCAGGTCGGTGCCAAACGTTGTGGTCATCGTCCAAATAAAGAAATCGTTTCCAAAGAGGAGATGGTAGACCGCATTAAAGCCGCCGTTGACGCCCGTCACGATGAGCACTTTGTGATTATGGCGCGGACTGATGCGTTAGCCGTAGAAGGATTGGATGCTGCCCTCGACAGAGCTGAAGCCTATATTGAAGCAGGAGCCGATATGCTGTTTCCGGAAGCCATCACTGAGCTGCAAATGTATAAAGCGTTTGCCGACAAAACGCAGGTTCCCATACTGGCAAATATCACGGAATTCGGCGCCACGCCGCTCTTTACGATTGACGAATTGAGAAGCGTGAACGTTTCTCTCGCCCTCTATCCCTTGTCAGCCTTTCGCGCCATGAATAAAGCGGCCGAACAGGTCTATGGCGCTATTCGCCGCGATGGCACGCAAAAAAATGTCATCAGCATGATGCAAACGCGTAATGAACTTTATGAAAGCATCAATTATTACCATTTTGAACAACGGCTGGATGAGCTTTTCTCGCAAAAAAACAGCGCAGAAAACTAGAACCGAAAAATCCGTACCCTAAAAACCTGTACCCGGAAAAACAAACAATAGAGGTGATACACATGAATGAACAAAATCTCACGATTGAAACCACCCCGTTTAGACCTAAAAAATCTGTTGCTTTGTCAGGCGTAACTGCGGGGAATACCGCACTTTGTACGGTTGGGAAAAACGGTAAAGAGTTACATTACCGAGGCTATGATATTTTTGATTTAGCCGCCCATTGTGAATTCGAAGAAGTTGCTTACCTGTTAGTCCATGAAAAATTGCCAACTCAGGCAGAATTGGCCGCGTATAAAACCAAACTGAAAGCCTTGCGTGGCCTGCCAAGCAGTGTGAAAGCGGCGCTGGAAGCCCTGCCCGCCGTCGCCCACCCGATGGATGTGATGCGCACGGGAGTTTCTGTGCTGGGTTGTACGCTACCGGAAAAAGATGATCATCACCTCGCCGGTGCCCGTGATATCGCTGACCGTTTACTCGCCTCTCTCGGTTCTATCCTGCTGTATTGGTATCACTACAGCTATAACGGGCGCCGCATTGAAGTTGAAACCGATGATGATTCAATCGGCGGGCATTTTCTTCATCTTTTGCATGGGCAAAAACCGCGTGAATCGTGGGTAAGAGCCATGCACACCTCGCTAATCCTGTATGCAGAGCACGAATTCAACGCATCAACCTTTACCAGCCGGGTGATTGCCGGTACGGGTTCAGATATGTACTCCTGCATTATCGGTGGGATCGGCGCCCTGCGCGGGCCAAAACATGGCGGCGCCAATGAAGTTTCCTTCGATATTCAGAAGCGTTATGACACGCCAGATGAAGCCGAAACCGATATTCTCAGCCGTTTAGCGCGAAAAGAGGTGATTATTGGCTTCGGGCATCCGGTTTATACCGTTTCGGATCCGCGCCACGAAGTGATTAAAAATGTGGCACTGAATCTGTCTCAAGAAGCAGGCACGCTGCAAATGTTCACGATTGCCGAACGGGTTGAATCGGTGATGTGGGATACGAAAAAAATGTTCCCGAATCTCGATTGGTTTTCTGCGGTGTCATACCACATGATGGGCGTCCCTACCGCGATGTTTACTCCACTGTTTGTGATTGCCCGGACTTCCGGCTGGGCTGCGCACATTATGGAACAGCGCATTGATAACAAAATCATTCGCCCTGCTGCCAATTATACCGGTCCGGATAATTTACCGTTTATTCCGATTGAAAAACGCTGACACGAACGCACTGATGCGGCTGTCGCCTGATTGACTGTTTCATGCAATTTCAAAAAAAATGCAACTTCAGAAGGATCAATTATGTCTATCTCCCTACCGACTCACGCAGCTAATGAGCACCTTGAATATGATCAGGTAATTAAAGATATCGTGGATTATGTGATGAACTACACCATCACATCACCAATTGCCTATGTCACCGCTCAACACACCCTGTTAGATGCGCTGGGCTGTGGTCTGGAAGCGTTGGATTACCCCGCCTGCACGAAATTACTGGGGCCGATTGTACCGGGTACGGTGGTGCCGAATGGCGCACGTGTGCCGGGCACACAGTTTGAACTGGACCCTGTACAGGCTGCTTTCAACATCGGTACGCTGATTCGCTGGCTGGATTTCAACGACACCTGGCTGGCGGCCGAATGGGGGCATCCGTCTGATAATCTCGGCGCAATACTGGCGGTGGCTGACTGGATGTCACGCAATGCCATCGCCCGTGGTGAGCCGCCACTGACCATGTGGAATGTGCTGGCAGCCATGATCAAAGCCTATGAAATTCAGGGATGTCTGGCGTTAGAAAATGCGTTCAATAAAGTCGGGCTGGATCACGTCATTCTGGTCAAAGTCGCGTCAACCGCCGTGGTGGCCCAAATGCTGGGTTTAAATCGTGAACAGATATTAAGTGCGGTATCACTCGCTTGGGTAGACGGCCATTCGCTGAGAACCTATCGCCATGCGCCTAACACCGGCTCGCGTAAATCCTGGGCTGCGGGTGATGCAACATCCCGCGCAGTGCGTCTGGCTTTGATGGCACAAAAAGGTGAAATGGGCTATCCCACCGTCCTCACAGCCAGAATCTGGGGATTTTATGATGCGTTATTCAAGCACGAGCCCTTTAAATTCCAACGCCCTTACGGACACTATGTGATGGAAAACATCCTGTTCAAAGTCTCTTTCCCGGCTGAATTTCATGCTCAAACGGCCGTTGAAGCGGCGATGCAGCTGCATCAAAAATTGAAAGAACTGGGCAAACGTGTCGAGGATATCAGCAGAATTACGATTCGCACCCATCAGGCCTGTATTCGCATTATTGATAAACAAGGCCCACTGCATAATCCGGCTGACCGGGATCACTGCATCCAGTATATGGTTGCCATCCCACTGCTGTTTGGTCGCCTCACGGCAGAAGATTATGAAGATACTGTTGCTGCCGATCCGCGTATTGATACCCTGCGAAGCAAAATCGTCTGTGTTGAAGACCTCGATTTCACCGAGGATTATCACGACCCGGAAAAACGCTCCATTGCCAACGCCCTGACGATTTTCTTCAACGATGGCGTTCAGTTTGATGAAGTGGTTATCGAATACCCAATCGGGCATCGGCGTCGCCGCAAAGACGGTGTTCCGGCGCTATTGGAAAAATTCAAGACCAATCTGGCGCGGCGCTTTTCCGCAGACCAACAGCAAAAAATACTGTCAGCTTCACTTGAACTTAACGATATAAAAAACATACCGGTCAACGAGTATCTCGATTTGTACATTCTTAATCGATAATACGGTTAATCGGTAATACGTGGTGATCAATCGTGCGCGGCTCTGCCCTGAGAGCCGCCATGCTCACACGATATTGAGTCAGGAGGAATCATGTCATTCCAAGATTTTTACCGGCGTTCCATTGATGAACCCAATGATTTTTGGGCAGAGCAAGCCAAACGAATCCATTGGCAATCGCCTTTCGGGCAAGCTCTGGAGAGCAGTCGCCCTCCTTTCGCCCGCTGGTTTTGTGGTGGACAAACCAATTTATGTTACAACGCGCTGGATCGCTGGCTGGACAGCCAGCCCGATGCCAAAGCGCTGATTGCAATTTCCACTGAAACAAATACGGAAAAAGTCTTCACTTATCGGGAATTGCACCAAGAAGTGAATCAGGCGGCGGCCATTATGCTTTCCCTCGGCGTCAAAAAGGGCGACAGAGTGGTGATATATATGCCGATGATAGCGGAGGCGCTGTTTGTGTTACTGGCCTGCGCCCGGATTGGTGCCATTCATTCCGTGGTTTTCGGCGGTTTTGCTGCCAACAGCCTCGCCACCCGGCTGGATAATGCCAAACCTGTACTGGTGGTTTCTGCCGATGCCGGTTCTCGCGGAGGGAAAATCATTCCCTACAAACCGTTACTGGATGAAGCCATTGAGCTGGCAGAACATACGCCACAACATGTTCTGATAGTCAATCGCGGTTTGTGGAAAATGAATTGGGTAGACAACCGGGATGTGGATTTCGCCACTTTGCGGCAATCCCATTTAGGCGCAACAGTGCCGGTAACATGGCTGGAGTCCAATGAAATTTCCTGCGTACTTTACACATCGGGTACCACAGGCACGCCTAAAGGCGTACAGCGTGACGTCGGCGGTTATGCCGTGGCACTGGCGACGTCTATGGATCTGATTTTCGGCGGTCAAGCCGGTGGCGTGTTCTTTTGCACCTCCGATATCGGCTGGGTTGTCGGGCACTCCTATATCGTTTATGGGCCACTGATCGCTGGCATGGCAACAGTAATGTACGAAGGATTACCCATCCGGCCTGATGCCAGTATCTGGTGGCAGATTGTGGAAAAATACCGCGTCACCAGAATGTTTTCCGCACCAACCGCCATCCGCGTCCTGAAAAAATACCCGACAGACCATCTTGCCCGATACGATATCTCCTCTCTTGAAACGCTCTATCTGGCGGGAGAGCCGCTTGATGAACACACCGCACGCTGGATTACGGAAACCATTAACGTACCGGTGATTGATAATTACTGGCAGACTGAAACCGGCTGGCCAATTATGGCGATTGCACGGGCATTGGATGATCGGCAAAACCGTTTCGGCAGCACCGGAGTTCCGATGTACGGTTTTAATGTCAGGTTGATGAATGAACTGACCGGTCAGGAATGCGGCGATAACGAAAAAGGAATGTTGGTCATCAAAGGCCCTTTGCCGCCGGGATGTATCCAGACAATTTATGGTGACGATACCCGTTTTGTGAATACTTACTGGCAACGTTTTGACCAGCAGGTTTACTCCACTTTCGACTGGGGGATCCGTGACAGTGATGGTTACTATTTTATTTTAGGCCGTTCCGATGATGTGATTAATGTTTCCGGCCATCGTTTGGGCACGCGGGAAATCGAAGAGTGTATCGCCAGCCATGAAGATGTTGCCGAAGTTGCGGTAATCGGCATTAAAGACGAAGTGAAAGGTCAAGCGGCGGTTTCGTTTGTCATCCTTAAAGAAGGCCATGAAATCCAGAATGCCGACCATTTTTCGGCTCTGGAAAAATCACTGATGAATCTGGTGGATAAGAACATTGGCAGCGTGGGACGCCCGGTGCGAATTTATTTTGTCAGCCAGTTACCCAAAACCCGTTCAGGTAAAATGCTGCGCCGTACCATGCAGGCGATTTGTGAAGGCCGTGAACCCAGTGATATTGCTTTGATTGAAAACCCGGCTTCATTAGAAACTATTCGCAATGCCGTTTCGCACTAAGATGAGGCGACTTGAAAGACGATGATAATAAATGATTTTTCAAAATACTGAGAGACTGCCTGACTCCTCGTGACACAAGAAGTCAGGCTTTTTATTGGCCATAACCGCTTGCTGACTGAGATAAAGATATTAAAAATAAAAAAACGAATATCGTTTAGATATTATTTAAATATTACATAAACATGATTTAAATATTAATAAAATACCATTTGAATATTGATTAATAATGAGTTAAATATGAATTCAATACTATTTAGATATTATTTAAAATATAGTTTATACATTGTTTAATAACAGATTAAATATATTTAATGAATTTTGTTTAGTGGATATTTAGCAAGAATAGATTAATATAGCTTCGTACTACATTTCCCAGCTACTTTTACCCATTCCGGCTTCGTATTAATACGAAGCCATTTTTTTTGTTTTCTTTTTTTATATCTCCCCGCTGTGTGGAGAGATATAAAACATATTTTGCAAGGTGATGGGCAGGGTATCGTAGCAAATCAACTGATTATCACTAATGCGTTATTTCAGGTTCTTTTTCCGCTGCCGCCAGCCATTCCGCCATAGCCGGAAGTTTAAGCATCCGTTCAACCCATGCCTGACAAACAGGAGAAAACGTTAGCCCGTAAGTTCGGGCACGGAAAGCGACCGGAGCAAAAAATGCGTCCACTGCCGTAAATGTATCACCCGCCAGCCATTCACCACCAAACTGGGCCAGCCCCTGAGACCAAAGCGCATCAAGACGCGCAAGATCGTTCTGTAGCTCAGGCGTTATTTCCGTTAATTTGATGGCCCTTGTACAATTCATGGTGCAAATCTGGCGCAACGCAGTAAAACCAGAGTGCATTTCTGCCGCTGCACTCCTCGCCCACGCTCTGGCAACGCGATCTTTTGGCCAGACCTGAGCATGGTCCTCTGCGACATATTCCGCAATAGCCAGTGAATCCCAAATGGTCAGGTAGCCATCCACTAAACAAGGAACAAGGCCAGTCGGCGAGAAGGCTTTGAATTTCTCAATACTGCTTTTACCATGTTCAAAATAACTGAGTTGTTCGTTGAAGGGAATGTTGAGCGCTTTGAGTAAAATCCACGGACGTAGTGACCAAGAAGAGTAATTTTTATTTGCGATCCACAGTGTGTACATCTTATTCCTCGTTATTAGACGCTGCCTGAAAGGCATTGTTTAGGGTGATGAAATCTGACGCCTGAGAATGTTATAATTTATGGTAAAAAAAGTAAATAAAAAACGAATGATGATATTTATCTTTCAGGGAATTCATTTAATTATAGCCAAGCAATAAATTTTAAATACAATCTTTATTGAATATAAATATCATCTAAATAACGTTTAAAATAATAAAATTATTCTTTATACCGCGCCGTGAGCGGAATAAAAAATCACCCCTGACGCTCTCATTATCATGGAAATATATATGTAAAAAATAAAAATATAGGA
The DNA here is from genome assembly GCA_031253755.1 of Enterobacteriaceae bacterium. GTDB lineage: Bacteria > Pseudomonadota > Gammaproteobacteria > Enterobacterales > Enterobacteriaceae > Xenorhabdus. The sequence continues at coordinate 3,599 of JAIRVT010000090.1, read as the reverse complement.
ATATAAGAATATAAGAATATAAGAATATAAGAATATAAGAATATAAGAATATAAGAATATAAACGATATATAAAAATTCATTACTCATGCTTAAAATATATATCCCTTATTCTTTATATACAGGAATAAATAATCTCTTGCATGGCTTTTCAAAACACAACTATAAAGGACAGTTTTCAAACTACAACGGAAAATCAAATTGGCGAATTGGAATATAGATATTCCAATTAATTATGAAATTAAAATATGTTCATTTAATTCTCATTGATAAATTTTGATATTCTTAAACAAATTTTTTGGCAAAAATTCCCCAAAAAAATTTAATTTTTCGTCTATGATTATGTGCAATATTTTCCCACTCCGGGCATAACAGATATTATTGGATTCTAAATGCTTTTAAAAAACACGCCTAAACAATTTGGTCATATCTCTGTTTTCATCCACTGGCTAGTTGCTCTCGCTGTTTATGGAATGTTTGCGCTGGGGTTATGGATGGTTACTTTGGGTTATTACGACACTTGGTATCATCGCGCTCCTGAATTGCATAAAAGTATCGGGATTTTACTTTTTATGACTATGGTTGTGCGCGTTATTTGGCGGTTTATTTCTCCGCCGCCAAAACCGCTTTCCAGCTACAGCAACCTGACACGGATCAGCGCACAACTGGTTCATTGCACACTTTATATCGCGCTATTTGGTATTTTATGCAGCGGGTATTTGATTTCCACCGCAGAAGGCCAATCTATCAGCGTCTTTGGGTGGTTTGATATTCCCGCAACGTTAGTGGGAGAAAACAGACAGGCTGATATCGCCGGTATTATTCACCTTTATTTTGCCTGGATAGTTGTAGTGCTTTCTTTATTACACGGGCTTGCAGCATTAAAGCATCACTTTATTGAACGTGATAGTACGTTAAAAAGAATGTTCGGCTTTTCGCCTGACTCAAAATAAATTATGGAGAACTAACGATATGTTGAAAAAAACGCTACTTGGCTTGACAGCGGGTGCTTTATTTATGAGCACGGGTTCTGCAATGGCAGCCAATTATAAAATTGACACTGCGGGTCAGCACGCCTTTATCGAATTTCGTATCCAGCATTTAGGTTATAGCTGGGTTTATGGCAGTTTCAATAAATTTGACGGTAATTTTACCTTTGACGAAAAAAATCCGGCTGCCGACAAAGTGAATGTTGTGATTAATACCGACAGCGTTGATACCAATCATGCCGAACGCGACAAACATTTACGCAGTGCCGATTTTTTAAATGCGGCCAAATATCCGCAAGCTAAATTTACTTCGACTAAAGTGGAGAAAAAAGGCGAACAGTACGACATCATCGGTAATCTGACCCTGAATGGCGTAACCAAACCGGTTACCCTGAAAGCGAAATTAATGGGAGAAGGTAAAGATCCGTGGGGCGGATATCGGGCAGGTTTTGAAGCTCATGCAACGCTCAGTTTGCAGGATTTTAAAATCAAAACTAATTTAGGGCCAAAATCTCAGGAAGTTGAATTGATTATTTCTGTCGAGGGTGTTCAGGAAAAAGCCTGATTATTTTTTCATTCTTATACCCGTCGTCTTTCGAGTTGCCTCTTTGTTGGCTGCACTCGAAATCCTAGGGTATATCTTTATTTCCTTTTTTAAGCTATTGCCCAAAAGACAAGGTCATTAATATCTCCCCGCTGCGCGGGGAAATATAAAACGCATCTTGAAAGATAACAGGAATACTTATGCCCGCTGGGCAAGCAACTCATTGACATGCAACGAAATCGATTCCAGTGCGTTATGGCTGGCATAGTCTGCCTTAAGTTTCTGGGCCTGCTGATACCATTCAGGGGAAGAGAGTATCCTTGAGACAGCCTGATAAAGCTGTTGTTCACTCGGTGTATCGGTATTCAGGCTGATCCCACAACGCGCCCAAATAACCCGGCCAACCGCCTCCTGCTTACCATCGCCGGTGCCGGCTATCACCATAGGTACGCCATGACGAATGGCTGCATTAACAGAGCCATATCCACCATTAGTCATGAAGATGGCGGTGCGGGGAAGCCAGGACTCAAAGTCAAGATACTCCACCACTCGCGCATTTTCTGGTATCGCATCGCCCAATGTTTTCGCGTCTCTCCCTGCGGTAATAGCCAAAACGCGCACCGGTAACGTCGCTAAGGCACGCAGCGCCGGTATGATTAACTGATTAAAATCAACATTCGCCAATGTCCCCTGAGTCACCAAGATAAGTGGCAAACTTTCATCGGGCCATTCCAGTTTCTTTTCATCATCCTGCACGTCAACTTTCAGCGCACCGATAAAATCCAGCGTTTCAGGTAAATCATCGCGATAAAACTCAAACGATTGAGTGGCTAATTGCAGGAAACGATCTGATTTTTTCAAAATAACATCGTTGTGATCTTCGGTCAGTAAAGGCGCGCCCACTTCAGCTAAAACTGAATTAAAGGCATCCCGAACCTGAACAATCAACTCGCGGGTTTCTGCATCCACTAATTGCTCGCGCTTCAAATCCGCAGGCAATAATTCAGGCGGCATACGCGCACCCCAGAATATTGCATCGCGAGATGACAATAACAGTGGCGTCACGCCAATGGTTATGATGGGAATTCGGCTATCTGCGGGTTGTAATAACAGCGGCAACACCGCATAAAACGCATTATCAACAATCAACAAATCGGCATTTTCTGCCAGCTGTTGTAATTGCGGGTACAACACAGAAATCGGCGCCGCAAAATATTGCTTAAGGGAGAAAGCGGTCTGAACACTTCCCGGCGGGTTTTGTTCACGTTCAGGAAAGTATTTCCCTAAATTCCGATAGTCAAAATCGACTCTTGAATCAAATGCGACAAAGTTGGCTCCCATCGCTTGGGACTGTTGCCGAAAAAGAGAACCACTAAATATTGTGACATCATGTCCTTGTCCGATTAAATGGCCGGCAATAGACCAGATGGGAAGAATATGCCCAGGCGTTGCTATTGCTGCTAATACAATGTGTGCCATGAATTAAATTTCCTTTAATTAAATTTCGGCTTAAAAATAATATGTGCACTTATATTCCCCGCAAAAAGAAAAGATATTAGACGCATATTGAAAGGTGATATTTATATATTTAACTAAAATATAAATCCGAATAAAATATATAAAAACATCTTGAATTATGATAAAAAACCAATGAGATTGATAAATTCAATCCTTCCGGTTTATTAAAATAAATATATTCAATGAAAATTAATTATACATGAAAATCGTAGGAAATTTAAATAATAATATTTATTACAGCCAATGTATTTTATTTAATTTCAAAACAAGGATAATAACAATATATTAACATTTGAGATGTTTAGATCGGATTTTATACTAATTCAACACCATTATGGGTAGGCTGCGCAATGGCTTTTATCGGGTTGCTGACTTTATTTCCTGAGCGGAAAAAACGTTGAATCTGGAAGAAAGCCTGACCGGAATCAGGCTTTTTTCCATCACTTTTCAAGGTGCGTCTTGATTCTCCGCACGGCGGAGAGATATAAGACAGGCAGGAATGTAACACTCACAACGACTCACTCATTTTCTTGTAATAACCCGCGATATA
>JAIRVT010000051.1 GCA_031253755.1 Enterobacteriaceae bacterium | reverse complement strand
GAATAATAAAAATGTGGGTCACTCTTGTAACCCGCATTTTTAGAAAGATATTTTTAAGTGTTCAGCGCTTATCTCATTTTTTCTTCGAAAAAAGCGATGATGGCGACTCAAACAAGAATAATTATCAATTTCATATTTCAGGTTTTCTTTTTATTTTACACTTCATGAAATTCATTCTCTCTATTGCGTGATCTCCCGCGCAAAAAAGAAACAAAATTTCTCCACATACTTTAGTTAACCTTGTTTTGACATAGTATTAACAATTGCAAGGAGATAAAAATATGACGCAAATAATCAAGCATTCTATTCCTGCTGACATTGCAGAATCGGCCCTGATAAACAAACAACAATATCTACAAGACTACCAATGGTCACTACAGGATCCAGAAGGGTTCTGGGGTGAGAAAGGTCAGATTGTGGATTGGATAAAACCTTACACGACAGTTAAAAATACTTCTTTCGACCCCGGCCATATCAATATCCGCTGGTTTGAAGATGGAACACTGAATTTAAGTGCTAACTGCCTTGATCGCCATTTACACACCCGTGGCGACCAAACGGCCATTATCTGGGAAGGGGATAACCCTTCGGAATCCAGAAATGTTACCTATCGCGAGCTATACCATGACGTCTGCCAATTCGCCAATGTTCTGAAAAAGCAAGGCATTAAAAAAGGTGATGTCGTTGCCATTTATATGCCAATGATCCCGGAGGCTGCCGTTGCTATGCTGGCATGTGCCCGGATTGGCGCCATTCATTCTGTTATTTTTGGTGGTTTTTCACCCGATGCCATTTCAGGCCGGATTATCGATTCAAACGCGAAATTAATTATTACGGCGAATGAAGGCTTACGCGCCGGGCGTACTGTTCCGCTGAAAAAAAATGTCGATGAAGCACTGAATAATCCCGCAGTCACGAGTGTGGCGAATGTCATCGTTTTCAAACGGACAAATAACGTCAACAACTGGCATAGCGGGCGTGATTTATGGTGGCATGAATTAATCGGAGAAGTCAGTGCTGATTGCCCGGTTGAGGAGATGAACGCCGAAGATCCGTTATTTATTCTTTATACTTCTGGCTCAACCGGCAAACCCAAAGGCGTTCTGCACACTTCTGGTGGTTATTTGGTCTACGCCTCCCTGACATTTAAATATACGTTCGATTACCGTCCCGGTGAAATTTATTGGTGTACCGCCGATGTTGGCTGGGTAACAGGCCACAGTTACCTGTTGTATGGCCCGTTATCCTGCGGTGCAACAACGCTGATGTTTGAAGGTGTACCAAACTATCCCGGCGTGAACCGCCTTTGCCAGATCGTTGATAAACACCAAGTCAATATTCTCTATACTGCCCCCACTGCGATTCGCGCATTGATGGCCGAAGGCGATAAGGCCGTTGAAGGAACTCAACGTACATCGTTGCGGATCATGGGATCGGTCGGAGAGCCTATCAATCCGGAAGCGTGGGACTGGTATTACAAGAAAATAGGTAACAGCCAATGTCCGATCGTCGATACATGGTGGCAAACGGAAACCGGCGGTTTTATGATCACGCCGCTGCCGGGTGCAACCGAACTCAAAGCCGGGTCAGCAACGCTGCCCTTTTTCGGCATTAGCCCGGCAATCGTCGATAATTCCGGCGAAACGCTAAGCGGTGAATGTGAGGGTAACCTCGTCATGACGGATTCATGGCCGGGTCAGGCGCGAACGTTGTTTGGCGATCACGACCGTTTCGAGCAAACCTATTTTTCCACTTTCAAAGGCATGTATTTCAGCGGCGATGGTGCCAGACGTGATGAAGACGGTTATTACTGGATCACCGGCCGTGTCGATGATGTGCTGAATATTTCAGGCCATCGGCTGGGAACGGCGGAAATTGAGTCGGCCTTAGTTTCTCATCCAAAAGTGGCTGAAGCGGCAGTTGTGGGCATTTCTCACCCTATCAAAGGGCAAGCTATTTACGCTTATGTCACGTTAATTCATGGTGAAGAACCTTCCCCGGAATTGTATACCGAGGTCCGAAATTGGGTGCGAAAAGAAATCGGGCCGATTGCCACTCCCGATATTCTTCACTGGACTGATTCTCTGCCCAAAACGCGTTCTGGCAAGATTATGCGGCGTATTTTGCGCAAAATTGCTTCAGGGGATACCAATAACCTCGGCGATACTTCCACGCTGGCTGATCCTGGCGTTGTAGAAAAGCTGCTGGAAGAAAAGCAAACTATCGCTATGCCGTAAAAAGCAACTTAAACATGCTGGCCGCCGCAAGGCGGCTACTTTTGGTACGTCCTTATATACAAGGAGTGCTCCGATGAATACCGATGTCTATCAAGAAGTTGAGAATAATCCTCGCTTCAGGGAATTAGTGCAAAAGCGTGGACGATTTGCCTGGCTATTATCCATCATGATGTTAGTGATCTATGTGGGTTTTATTTTCCTGATCGCCTTTGCCCCCGGCTGGCTTGGCACTCCACTTTACGCGGATTCCAGCATAACTTGGGGTATTCCTGTGGGTATCGGTATTATCTTTATTTCTTTCATACTGACAGGCATCTACGTTATCAGGGCAAATGGTGAGTTTGATCGCCTGCTGACCAATATCCTCAATGAGGTGGGGAAATGAAAAAAATTGTGGCATCAACCATCCTGTTATTTTCTTTTTTCCACGTTATTTTCGCTCAGGCAGAATCCCTTTCAGGGCAAGTAGAAAAGCAGCCGTTGAATATTCAGGCCATTATTATGTTTGTGATATTCATTGGATTTACGCTTTATATTACTTATTGGGCCTCCAAACGAACCCTTTCCCGTTCCGATTATTATACCGCCGGAGGGCGAATCACGGGTTTCCAGAACGGTATGGCGATTGCAGGGGATTACATGTCAGCCGCCTCATTTCTGGGGATTTCGGCATTAGTTTATACCTCCGGTTACGATGGCCTGATTTATTCCATTGGCTTCCTTGTCGGTTGGCCGATTATTCTGTTTCTGATCGCGGAACGGTTGCGCAATCTGGGGCGTTATACCTTTGCTGATGTGGCCTCTTACCGTCTGAAACAGCGCCCTATCCGCACCTTATCAGCCATCGGTTCATTGGTTGTTGTCGCTTTATATCTGATTGCGCAGATGGTCGGCGCAGGGAAACTTATCGAGCTGTTATTCGGGCTGAATTACCTTATTGCCGTGGTGTTAGTGGGCATTATGATGGTGCTGTATGTGCTGTTTGGTGGCATGTTGGCAACCACATGGGTTCAGATTATCAAGGCCATTCTGTTACTGGCTGGCGCAACTTTTATGGCCTTGATGGTGATGAAAGCCGTGAATTTCAACTTCAACACGCTGTTTAAAGAAGCGATTGCCGTACATTCACGCGGGCAGGGAATCATGAGCCCGGGTGGGTTAGTTTCTGATCCTGTTTCTGCACTCTCTTTAGGGCTGGCATTAATGTTCGGCACGGCCGGTTTGCCCCATATTGTGATGCGGTTTTTCACCGTTAATGATGCCAAAGAAGCCCGTAAAAGTGTTTTCTATGCCACTGGGTTTATCGGTTATTTCTATATCCTGACATTTATCATTGGATTCGGTGCAATACTGTTAGTCAGCCCTAATCCCGCATTTAAAGATCCCAGCGGGGCGTTGATTGGCGGAACCAATATGGCCGCCGTTCATCTTGCCAGTGCCGTCGGCGGTAATTTTTTCCTCGGTTTCATTTCTGCGGTCGCTTTCGCCACTATTTTAGCGGTGGTAGCAGGGTTAACGCTGGCAGGAGCGTCAGCGGTTTCCCATGATCTCTATGCAAATGTGATTAAACGCGGTCAGGCCAATGAACAGGATGAGTTAAAGATTTCGAAAATTACGGTGGTTTTTCTTGGCATTATCGCTATCGGGCTGGGAATTTTGTTCGAAAAACAAAATATTGCTTTTATGGTAGGTCTGGCGTTCTCCATCGCCGCCAGCTGTAACTTCCCGATTATTTTGCTGTCCATGTACTGGAACAAGCTAACCACACGAGGCGCTTTAGTGGGCGGATGGTCAGGGTTAATCACCGCTGTTATATTGATGATCCTCGGCCCGACCATCTGGGTCAGCATTCTGGGTCATGAAAAACCGATTTACCCTTATGAGTACCCAGCGCTGTTCTCCATGATTGTGGCCTTTATCGGCGCCTGGTTTTTCTCCATCACAGATACTTCAGCGCAAGGGCGACAAGAGCGGGAAATGTTCCGCCAGCAATTTATCCGTTCGCAGACAGGTATCGGTATTGAGCAGGGAAATGCGCATTAGGTATTCATCTCATTGATTCCAACAATAAATCCTGCCATTTGAGCGGGATTTATTTTTTATATGCTCTCCACGATGCGGTTAGGCATAAATCCGACAAAGCGAAAATCCTGTAAAAATATTTAACAAGATAACTACCAAAATTTCATTTGACCATCAATGCAAATGAATATGATAATTATTTTTATTTAAAACAATACTAGGAATGAAATACAGGATGAAAAAAGCGGCTATCAACAGGGAAAGACTCATTGGATGTATGTTAATGGTGTTACCTCTCTATGGCTATGCAACAGGTGCCGACAGCGATAATAATGAAACTGAAGTGACTCTCGGTGATATCGATGTGACGAACAAACGGGATAAGTTCGACGGAGAAGTGCTTGATCGTCAGAAAATCACCCGCTTTCGCGGTACTGCCAATGGCGACGTGTTCTCAGGTATCAAAGGCGTACAGGTCAATAACCTGCGTAACGAAGCGGGAGCCATCGATATCGGCATTCGCGGCTTGCAGGGTGAAGGCCGTGTGCCGATTATCATTGATGGCACCCTGCAATCCTCACATACTTTTCGCGGTTATAGCGGTGAAAGTGACCGTACTTATATTGATATGGATTTGATCAGCACCGTTAAGATCGATACAGGCGCGTCTGCGGGAAAATATTCCACCGGTGCCATCGGCGGTTTGGTGCAAATGAATACGCTGGTTCCTGACGATATTTTACTTCCCGGTGAAAACGTTGGGCTGATGTTTAAAGGCAGCGTCTATAACAATAACCGCAAGCCGCATACTTCCGACAATGAGGAAGAGCAAGAACATTATTTGATGTCCAATGGCATTAAGCCCAGCCACTTCAATAATGGCGCCGCAACTACCGCGCTGGCATATAAAAATGATGTTGTCGATGTCGTGCTAGCCTACAGTAAACGCGCCACCGGCAACTACTTTGCGGGCACCAAAGGCATCGAACGCTACGGCAAAGACGCCATCGTCAGCGCCGGACAGGAAGTGGTCAATACCAGCTACCAGAGCGACTCCGGTCTCGCTAAGCTAGGGCTGAATTGGAGCGATAGCCAGCGGCTGGAATTCAACTTCCGCCGTCATGCACAAAAAGCGGGCGAAGTGATGGGAGCTTACTGGTATAAACATCAGCATGACACGGGCATCTCTACGGTAGATTACGGTTGGTATGCTCCTGACGGTATAGATTCTATGCCGCAGTGGTCGCTCGGTTCGGCCATCGTCAATACCTACCGCGCTAAATACACCTATGCACCGGAAGATTCACGCCTGCTTGATCTCAATTTCGAACTGTGGAAAACCACAGCCCGTTTTGATCAGCACAATAGTTCTTGGGGTTTGGGCAGTTATGGCGATCAATATAAACATAGCTACAAAGATGATCGTCAGGGCATTAATATCAGCAACCGCAGCCGATTCAGCGCATTGCCGCTAAGTTTTGATTACGGCCTCGCACTGGACGAACAGCGTATGCAGCCAGAAGGCCGGAAGACTAACGCCATTATCTCCCGCGACGGCAGGCGCACCGAACAGAGCGGTTACCTGAATGCCACGCTGGATTATCCTATTGTGACACTGAGCCTCGATAGCAAGGTTCATAAATCGGCAGTGACCGATTATCAGGAGCAGGATCATATCAACCCTCGCGCCAAAACTGATTTGTTAAGCCAGCTCAAGTTTCACCTGACTGATAATGTCGATCTGTTCGCTAAAGCATCCAGTACCTATCGCAGCCCAAGCCTGTTTGAATCCACACGGTCAGCTCAAACCTACAACTACGATCGACATAACCCGCTACGCCCCGAAAATGCGCGCAGTTGGGAAACCGGCATCCGCGGTGAATTTGACAATGTATTCACTCACGATGAGAAAATCGATTTCAGTGCCAGCTATTTCAACAACAACGTTAAAGACTTTATTTCCGCCGCCCAATTGCCGAAAAATCCGAGCAATCTCTGGTGGCAATATAACTTCTCGTTCAGTAACTACGATCGGTTTACACAGAAAGGCGTAGAGCTGGCGATGTCTTATGACAACCGAATTTTCTTTGTCGAGACCTCCGCCACTTTCTACCGTAAGCCGGAGATTTGTTCACGCACCATTGCTGAACTGAATGGTGGCCCGGACTGTACCGACGTCGGTTATCCATTGAGTATGATATCAGCGCGTATTCCCCCTAAAAGGAATGTTAACCTGATTCTGGGTACACGTGTGCTGAATGAGGCTCTCACCTTCGGCAGCCGCCTGAAGTACCACTCCGGCAAGAAAAACCCGAAGAATTGGATGCAGGGTACTGCCGCACGCGCAGTGAAAGAAGTACCGTCAGAGAAGATCGTTGACCTGTTCGCTATCTATCGCGTTAACCCACAGCTACAACTGACCTTTAACATCGACAACCTGACCAACCGCTACGCTTTCGACCCCGGCACGGTAATCGGTATGCCGATGCCAGGGCGCACGTTACGCACCGGGCTGGAAATACATTTTTGATGACTACAAACGGCAGGGCCGACGCCCTGCCTTTTTCGTATCGGTATCCTATTGAACAGACAATACATCAACAGGTCAGGTATCTCTCTGCTGACATCGTTAACACTGCATGGTGTTATCTTACTGGCGTTCCTACTCGTCACTGAGGGCGAATCAGCCAACAGTGTCGTGTTACAGGGCAAAACCGCAGTACTGACGATCCATATGGTCTCTGCATCCGCCATGACGGCGAGTCAGGATGCGCCCGTAGAACGCCAGCGCTCCATCATCACACGAAACCAAGACAAGCAGCCACCACTGGCTGCCGATGAACGGGGGAAACGGCAACTGGCCGCAGAAAAACCAGTGAACAAAGCCATTTCACGGCAGAAAACGCCGTCAACACAAGACACTACGCCAAAAATTCCACCCGCGGCAATCACGGGAGAAAGTGCTAATCAGGGTAAGGATCGACAGGAGAGCGAAGAGGGGATCGCTACGCCAACCACTCAACAGCCAATGATTGGCAGAGGTAACGATGAAAAAGCCATCTACGGTGCGCGGTTGCGCGCGGAGATTGAATCCCACAAACGTTACCCGCTGCGGGCCAGACAAGCAAACATCAGCGGCGTGGTATCCGTGCGTTTCACTGTCGAGGATGACGGCAGGTTGACAAATCTACAATTGGTTTCCTCATCAGGGAATCGCGATCTGGACAATGCAGCACTGGAAGCCGTACGGCAGTCGAATTCCATTGGCTCCAAACCGCCGGGTTTTGGCCGCAACGTCAGCGTCAATATCCGTTTTAACCTGAGAAAATAGGTTTTAATCTGAAAAAATAGGTTTTAATCTGAAAAAATAGTGCTGTTAGGCTCTCCAGAGCGAGAGCTGCTGTTTAATGTAATCGGCTGACAAACGTTCCTGTTCCAGCCTGCTGGATTGATAGTGACCGGTTATCAGCCCGTTAAACAAGTGCGTTTCTTCTTCATTCAGAAAAGCGGGGATAACGTGGATGGGCGTGTCTTCCATGACCATCCTGTCTTCGTGGATCTTAACCGTGTTAATATCCATCATGATGGATTCGACTTTGGGGCATTTCTCTCTGGCGTGACTTAAAAAAGTTAGCCCCCATGTATCGATATCGCCCCAATACCCGACACGTTTTTTCTTCAGCCAAAGGGCATCCATCCAGGCAATATTTTTCCCACCACCGATAACTGCTATGGTATCTGGCATATCCGGCAATGCTAAACCGGATTGCAGGTTTTCCACTACCAGAATATTGGCTGCCGGTAATTCATATTCTTTCAGTAATTCATAAGGCAACTGGAGAATAGGTAACTTTCCCAGTGCATCAGCGACATGAGGGCAAAGTGGCCTGATTGTCAGCCAGCCTTTGGGATTTGTCTGGCATCCCAGCCAAGCCATCAGCCCGCCTGCGCTGAAAACTGCCCCTCCATGCAGTGTATCAACCAGCTCCTCTAACAAAAGCTGATGCTTCTCCAGAAATTTGGTATCAATACCGATGATAGGCAACGCACGCAGATATTGCCCCTTTCCCAGACCTTGCTTTAATTGCGGAAGTAATTTCGCCAGCAACTCTGCGTCGCTCAACGTGATTTTTTCTATGATATCAATATGTTTAATTAATGCCGGATAAAGGATTTTATTAATGTGCAAAAAAGGGCGCATATGTCTTTCCCATATCACACTTCGGCGAATAGCCTCCTTGCCCAAAAACGTGATGAGCTGCTGCATAGAGCTAATTTCAAGCCCAACGGGGATCACCTGTTCAGATATTTCACGAAACTTTTTACTCGACCACTGCACCATTTCTTGATGAGGAAATAATTTCCACTCACTGACAACGCGCTGAAAATGAGCCAAATCTGATAATGCACAAGCACCGCTGGGCGGTTTCAAGCCAATACGCATGGGAAAGGGTTTCGCGCCCAATAAACGTGCTTTTAGGCAAGGTAAATTATCCCATTCCCTTTTTCTGACAATTTCTTTGACCTGCGAGGGCAACAACCCCCAATGTGGTGTTTTTTCCATCATTTTATTTATGAGTTTTCGATCTGAATGCCGAACTCTTGCATGTCAGCCGCAAGTTTGTTTCTTTTTTCCTCATCCATGATCCGGTCAATTTCTTCCCAGATCACTTCACACAGGTGGCTGTCATGGTTTTCCTGATCGCGTTCGGCAATCAATAAAGAACGCGCTGATTCTCTGGCTAAGTTCAGATTTTTATAGGGAGTAATCAAATTAACGTGAATATAAAGCTCCCGGAAAACACGCAGTACACGTCTGCTCACCGATTCCGCTGTGTTTGAAAAGGCTTCATCTAAGAAAACGGTACAATAAACAGGTCTGTCATAACCATTTGGAGTTAATACATAGGCTAAACTGGCAGCCACAATCGTGGCAGCAAAAGACTCTTTTTCTCCGCCGGATTTACCACTGGATGATTCCAATACATCACGAATTTCACTGGTTGCGGTATCAATTTCCTCAGCATAAAACGACATCTGATAACGAGGATCAAGTAACCTCAGGCTTTCCAGTGTAGCGGATGTCCCGGAAGTACTGGCTTTATCAAGCATGGTAACCACATCAGAAAGTTCACGAAACCGACTTTCATGATCCTCGCTTGTCACATTACTCAGCACTTTCAGCAACAGCCGGTCAAACTCCTGCACATGCGGATATTTTTCTTTTTTGCTGCCTAACCTCAAATGTGTCCCTAAACGAAATTCGGTCCGCGTGAGTACCTGATTGATAATCGCGATTCGTTCAAGAATATCTTCTCGTTCAGATTCAAGTTTCGTTTTGATCGTAGCCATTGACTGGGTGGCGTGTTTATTCAGCCGTTCAATAAACTGCTCAACAAGATTCGGCAATCCTTCACTTTCCAACTGTTGCAAATGGTTAAGGTAATCAGGCAGGCTGCTGATATCCGTTTGCCAGTCCAGCGCATAAACCTGCCACTTATCATGCGCCCTGAACGAAGACATTATGCTGACAGCGGATTTTTCCGCCCGATTTTTGCTGTTACGGCAATTTTCCAACTGCTGTTCCAGTTTTTCTTCAATCTGGGAAACCAGTTCGGATTCCCGCGCCAATACATCCGCATAGAGCTTACCGACCCGTTTAGCTAACCATTGCCGCGTAATATCCGATATTCCCTTTGCTGCTTTAGCCTGTGCTTTTCGCCATTCTCCTTTGGCTGCATTTAATGTTGAATTAACCGCTCCTGATTGCCCGTTAAGCCCTTTCAGTGCTGACTGGATTTGGGATAACTGTTCTTTGGCCGATTTCCAGCGTTCTAGCGCTTTTTCCAATGAATCGCTGGATTGTTCCAAGACTTGCAGATCTTTTTCCAGCGCTGAAAGTTTGTCATGCCAGTAAGGTGCATTGATATCATCCCAGCGATAATTCTGTATTTTTTCCAACAATACTTTGGTATTAACGATAGAATTTAATGCCTCGCGAGCTGCTTTATCCTGCTTTTCAAGAGTTGATAACTGCTGGATTAAATTATTTTTGTCATGGTTAAGAATGGATAAACGCGATTTATTTGAAAAACCTAAATACCAGCGCCTTCTGTCGTCAATGCGAAACTGATCTTTTTTCTCAAAACGCCCCTTGTCCATGTGCATTAACCCTTGCTGTGTCATTGAATAAGGTGTTCTGTCTAATTCTTCCGTGTTAGCAACACATTGCAGGTCAAAACGCAGGAGGTGGTGTTTAAGCCATTCGCGATAAGGGTGATCCCGCCAGACTAATTTTCGTAAGTAACCATTCGGCTTAAACTCAGCGTGACCCTGAACATCGGTAATCACCTGAACCCTGACGTGCAAGCCAGTATGGCGGGTATTCAGCCAGCGTGTCACCATTGAGTAGCAGTGTTGTGGAATAGCAAGTGTTGTGCGCAGGCCTCCCAGTGCTCTTTCTATTGCGCCCTGCCACGCTTTTTCCTGCTCCTGAACATCAATGAGTTCTCCAATAAAAATGCAATCATCTTTGTTTAGCTCAAGGGAACTCACCAGCTCATCCCGGAGCTGTTGGTATCTCACATCAATATTCGAATTCGGTCTTGACTCTATTTCGCTGATTTCCTGAGAAATTTGTTTTATTTTTTCCTGTAACTGACTGAGTTCGCCTCTGATAGTACCGAATTGTTGTTCATGTTTTTCCTGCTCAGCCTGAATATTGGCTGAACGGCTGGCAGCAATAGATTGGTTCTGAACAAAAATGTGGTGTTCCAATGTGGCAGGAAGATCAAGTGTTTTTATCGTTTCCTGATACTGTGAAGACGCCCGAATAATTCTTTCTAATTGATCTTTTGTGTGCTGAATCTCTTTGCACAGTGACTCGATTTTGTTTCCGCCAAGCTGGAGGTATTCTTCATGCCTGCGTTCGACTAGCGCGTTGGTATCCCTTTCTTGTATTTCAAGCTGCTCTATTTGCTGGTGAATATTTTGCAATTGGGCATCTATTTCAATAAGTTTTTCATTCCACAATTGAGCGAAAATTTCACCTAAATAGGCAGGTAATTCATTTTTCTCTGTTGTCAGATTTTCCAGATCTTTCGTCGATTTTTCCAGACTTGCAAACAATTCCGGTAACTTAGCCAGATGATCACGTTGTGCTCTGGCATCCGCAAGTTGGCTGTGTATCGCAACAAGATCAGAAAATTCGCTGACAACCTTTCTGGCATCATCCTTAACAGTGCTGGGTTCAAGCACTAATTCCCGAATCAGCTCAGTCAGATCATCAATCTTTTTCAAACCCAGCGCCCGTGAAAGTAAAGCGGGTGCGTTTTTATTATCCATATGCAAGAGTTTTCGGTATAACTCCTGATATTCAGAAAATCGGTCATCACAGCAGGTTATCGCAGGATCAGCGCGGAACCACTGTTTGAGCCCCCGTACATTGCCTTCACCGAATGAATCAAGAACCTCTTTCAGTGACAAGTTTCTTTTAGCAATCACGTAAACCCGTGTTACATCAGACAGAGCGTTGGTGGGTTTGCTGTTCCAGAAAAGTGCGGCCAGCGTGATTTCAGTACCGTCATCGCCACGATATAAGGCTCTTAGCCCGGTCACGACAGCAGCTTCACGTTTACTTCTCACTCTCGTGCCAGCACCATCATGAGCAGAGCCAAAACTCCCTCTCATATAAGAAACTAAGGTTCTGTCAGTACGATCGCCCTGAGCGGCTGCCACATTAAATGTCGCCCGCCCTGCGGGGAGCAGCAAAGCCATCAAGCCATCAATAAATGTTGATTTTCCTGAGCCATTATCTCCGGTCACTAATGTGCCGACTGCATCAATCCGCGCAGTATGCAGCCCATTGAATGAGCCCCAGTTATAAACGGAAAGTTCAGCTAATCTGATTTGGTTCGTATGGATTAGCGAGTTAGTCAACATAGTTAGCTCCTACTTCACTGTCATCACTGTTTTTTTTACCGGAAGCGATCCCTTTTTCATTTGCCATACTAAGATAATCAGCCAACATCTTTTCGAGAAACTCAGCATTAACGACGTAACGAATAATGGGCGTAATTTCAAAACGATCATCACTTCCCCGCACGGAACTCAATAGCTTTTTCGTCACCATTTTGGTTAAAGCGCCATTAAGTTTTTTGCGATCAGATTTGGTGCTATTGGTTAATGGCAGAAAAGGTGTCAGATTGGATTCAATTCGTTCTATATCAATAATAATTTTTTGTTCACCCGAAGATTCCCGCTCCTGATAATGTTTGCGAAGCACCAATAATAGCAATGTATCGTATAAAGTAAGTGTTCTCCGGCTAATAATTGACAGGGTTTCTTCTTCATTATCCATACCTAAAGATTTTTTTTCTGCTTCATCATTAATATTGGCGATAAATGCCACACCAGCGCGTTCATCCAGAATTAATTTCAAATAAATTTCTGATAAATATTTACGAATATCATTTTGATAACGACAAAGAGAGGTAAAAAGTTTTATTTTCTGTGAAGCTAATATAACGCCATGACGCAATAAAGTAACTAATACCTGACGTGCTTCAACAGGCATACTTTTATTTTCCGTATCATTTAATATATCGGAATGGTGATTACCTTCTTTTAATTGAGTATTATCAGGAGATATTTCTTCAGATGAAAGACTGGAATCAAAAGTATTGGAAGTTTTTTCTGACTGAGTATGATTTTTTATTAGCTGATCAAAAAAATTGTCTTTTTTATGATGTTCATTCATTGTTTATTCTCGCTTTCTTGCCACGTTATTGCTAAATACAATTAAAGAGCTAACTCATTCAAATTGTCAGGAAATAGATCAGCACTCAAAAGAAATGTTGGAATAGATGCACGCAATTGCATACCCCTTTTATCTTTTATTTCGACTGATTCAATCTCTTCCAATGACACCACACCCATCGATTTTGCCACCCTTAAATAGGCCACCAATTCTTCCAGCCCAGCATTAATAGGATTATGACGTACAATAGAAGCTATTGTCATTGGCCCATGCTTTTTTAATGTGCTCAGGACTTTTTCAGCAATTAACCTGATTTGCACAGCATCAAGACAATCTAACATCTGGGTACTTGGTATCTTCGTATTTAGGTTTTCCTCAACGTCCGAAGTATTGAGCTTTTCATCAGGTAACATGAGTAACATACTGTCGGGAGAGCTGATTGTTGCGGCACCCGTCGGCAGAAAGAGGGTGGTTTCTGTTTGTAAGTTACAGTCTGCGTTTTTTAATTCGACTGCCAGTTTTTCCAACCTATTGAGCAGCCGTTCTACAGCCCGATTTTCTTGAGCATAACCACTTTCAAGGTAAGCCCGTAAACTTTCTTCTGTCCGCCGCCTGATCTGAAAAACTCTTTCACTTTCACGACTTAGCTCTCTCATCAGTCGGCTAAGGAATTGTTGCTGATGAAACGTTAGATGCTTTGCAACCGGATGACTTAAAATACTGCGAAGCTGCTCGCGTAATTCTGTTGTTCTGTGCTGATCACAGAGCAAGTAGAAAAAGCTTTCAAATGCACCGCCTGCATCTGTTTCGGATAATAAGTTTTCTTTCTCTAACACGGAAAGAAGAATATTTCCTTTTGTGGCATCTTCTTCAATAATTTGAATCCGAATATTTTGATCTAATTGACGGAGTTCATCTTCCACCAAGCGAAAATCTCCGGTCAAGATAGATGCTAAGTGATAAATCTCACGGACTCTTTCTCTTTGTTCTGATTCGGTTAATTCAGTAACAACGCCGGCATGTAGCGCATCAATTTCTCTTTGTATTTCTGATTGTTTAGATTTTAAAAGCGCTATGCGTTCATTAATATTAGAATTAATTTCGACTGAAAAATCCCTAACGGCATCCTGAACAATTTTCAAATGAGAGGCGGTTGTCCCTGAATTATGCTCATCAAGCCCCTGAGCAAAGCGGATAGCAATTTCGCTGGCATCTGTTTTGGTCAAGACATCATCCATTTCCCGCAGCCAGCCTTCTTTAATCCATTTATTCAGATAAGTACCTGCTGACGTTTCAGTTTTCCAGATATCCAATTCACGGAAACGAATTAATTCATCATCAAGTAATATACGTGCCTGACTGAAAGGAACTTCACTATTTTCAGAAAATAAACCACTTAAAAAAGCCAGAATGTATGGTGCATTATCGGCTCTTAATAGTTTCCAGGCAGCGCTATCCCGAAAATGACGATTGTATTTTGCTTGTAGCCCTTGAAAATTCAATGTTTATCCTTTTATACCGTGAGACAAAATCATAAACGACCGAAAGAATATAAATCATAGAGCTAACATAATATATTGTTGTAGAAATATACACCTATTTTTACAACAAAAATGGAGAATAAAGAGTTTAATACGCTGTTGAAGAGTAATTCTGAATTTAATAATGGGGGGATTGGCGTTGAACAAATGCAAAAAAGCCATCCGTTTCCGGATGGCTTTTTTGACTAATTAATGTCTGGCAGTGTCCTACTCTCACATGGGGAGACCCCACACTACCATCGGCGCTACGGCGTTTCA
>JAIRVT010000002.1 GCA_031253755.1 Enterobacteriaceae bacterium | reverse complement strand
ACATTAAAAACTATAGTCAATAAAACTAAACTCCCCATCAACAAAAACACAAAACAAATTTATATTACAGATAAACCCCATAACTTTAATAACCATATTAACTAAGACATAAAATAATAATCCTGATTATTGAAACTCATTTTTATTATCTCCATTTAATTAAAGTTTATATTCATCCATAAAACGTTAACAATTTATTAATATTTCCAAACGTAATATCAAAGGAAATGTCACAAGTACCGGCTTCAATTCCAAGTTTTTACAAAAAAACTTTCTACCGAGTTCTACGGCTCTGCTGAATAAAGAACAAGAGCAGCAGAAAAGCAATGGCAATTTTCCTTTGAGGAATTTCCAATGAAAAAAACACTTTTTGGCTTATCCGCTATCGCAGTCTGTTTATCCGCTTATATTACCAGTGCACAAGGTAGTGCTGCCTCTCCCTACGAGTCCCCGGCCTATATCATGGCATTGCCGCATATTAACCGGCTGCCGGTAAAAGGTGTCCGGGCTTATCTGGATGACCATCTGCAACAGCTGCATAATAACGATCATGTTCAGGGCAATACCGGTATTTTTGGTGGCTATACACACAATGGCCACCATATTTTTACACTGGGAAGTGACTACCAGCTAACCGATAAACTGTTACTGGGTGCTGCCTATTCTCACTTTCGCGGCGAACGTGACCTTTTTTCCTCAGCGCTCAGCTATTCAGCCTCCGCCCACACTTTCGTCACTTATGCCCTGTGGAATATTTATGATAACGCCTGGCTGAGTGGTGATCTTCATTATTCACGGGTGAGTTTCGATAGCACGACTCGCCGTTTTGAATTTTTCGGAAACGACAGCAAAGAAACAGGCTCAACATCAGGTCAACACTGGGGTCTCCACGTAACGGTTGGCTGGGATATTCCGATAACCAGCGCTATCAGCACCAGCCCGATCATTCAATACAGTTGGGATAAAAGCCATATCAACGGTTATCGTGAGCCGAATTATTCGCCTACATCCGTGAGCTTTTCTGATCAAAATTATAAATCTCAAGTCGGAACACTCGGCTGGCGGGTGGATACCCATCTGGGGCATTTTAATCCGTATGCTTCTGTCCAAATTCATCATCAGTTTGGTGATAACCACGCTAACCTTCGTATCACTTCTGATTATTTAGGCCAGTCCTTCGATGTGAATAGCGGCAAACTGGATACCGACTGGCGTCAATATACGCTAGGCGTAACTGCCAAATTTCCAAGCAAAAAATGGCAGGGATTTGCCTCTATATCACGTAATGAAGGCAGTGCCCAAGAGCCTGATTATAATGTCAATTTAGGGCTCAGTACGACCTTTTGATTCTGGAAATAAAAAACTGACCTGTTTATTTAAAATAATCAGGTCAGTCAGAAAAAATTAAATGGTTTATTTTATGGTATCTATTATGCCCAATATATACCAATCCAACGTCAAGATGCGTGTTATATTTCCCCGCGTTGCGGGGAAATATAAGGCTTCACGTCGTCTTGCGAATTGAAATTCGAAATCCATAAGTTATAAAACATTACGGATATTTATGCTGGTTTCTACGGCAGCGCTTATCATAATTCTTCAGCCACCAATATTTATCTGTTACCTGCTCGCGTCCGCTCAGGCTGGCACCGCTCAACCAAACCAATGCTCCCACAAATAACCCCATCAACGCAATGCCCGCCAGAAAGTCAGATTCATCAAAACTAAAAATATGGCTGAGTAAAACATAAGCTAAACTGATCAACATCCCTATCATGCCAATTCCCATGAAAATATTGCCCAGAATAAAAGCCTTTTTGCGATTCATAATCCACCCCCAATATTTTTTATTAACGGATGTTGTGAACGTATAAATGTAATGTGTGAACGTAATATGTGAACGTAATGTATTAACCAATAAACTCAAAATCACGAAAGCAGATATCTTCTTTACTTATTATAGCCCTAGTATGTAAATGGTTATTGCGTGAGCGATCACAATTGCGCATTTTTTATACTTATATTTACCTTTCCGGTATTCACCCCAATACTTTACAAGATGAATTTTGAACTCAAGCCTTGAGGCAGGTAAACTAGCCCTCTTTTTTTATCCCTATTTTTCAATGCCAATAAGCGAAACCACACTGTGAATGACATAAAATTAATCGTTGGCCTGGCAAATCCCGGTGCTGAATATGCTCAGACCCGACATAATGCGGGCGCATGGTTTGTCGATTTATTAGCGCAACGCCATCACCAATCCTTAAAAGAGGAAAGCAAGTTTTTTGGCTATACCGCCCGCATTAATATGAACGGGCAGGATGTTCGCCTGCTGGTGCCCACGACCTTTATGAACCTCAGCGGCAAATCTGTCCTTGCATTAGCGACGTTCTACCGCATCGAACCCGATGAAATTCTGGTGGTGCATGATGAGCTTGACCTGCCGCCCGGTGTGGCAAAAATGAAGCTCGGTGGCGGCAACGGCGGGCATAACGGCCTGAAAGATATTCAGAACAAATTCAGCAATAACCCGAATTTCCACCGCCTGCGTATCGGAATCGGCCATCCGGGCGACAGAAACAAAGTGGTAGGGTTTGTCCTCGGTAAACCTTCCGCTAATGAGCAGAAGCTGATCGACGATGCCATTGCAGAAGCCTTAAGCTGCGCGGACATCATGATGAAAGAAGGTATGAACAAAGCCATCAGCCGCCTGCACACGTTTAAGGCCAGAGCCTGACACAACAGGCTATTGCGTGTATAATAGCGCCAATTTTCTCTAACTCACCGGTGGTCTATTTGCACCGGTTTTTCTGTGATTAAGGTGATAAATTTATGGGATTCAAATGCGGTATCGTTGGCCTGCCTAACGTCGGAAAATCGACATTATTCAACGCGCTGACCAAAGCAGGTATCGAAGCAGCAAACTTCCCTTTCTGCACAATCGAGCCAAACACCGGCGTTGTCCCGATGCCGGATCCGCGCCTCGATCAGTTAGCTGAAATTGTCAAACCCCAGCGTATTCTTCCTACCACGATGGAATTTGTGGATATCGCCGGTCTGGTAAAAGGCGCATCAAAAGGCGAAGGTCTGGGTAACCAGTTCCTGACCAACATTCGTGAAACAGAAGCCATCGGCCACGTTGTCCGTTGCTTTGACAACGACAATATCATTCACGTTTCCGGTCAGGTTGACCCTGCTGCGGATATTGACGTGATCAACACAGAACTGGCTTTGTCCGATCTGGAAACCTGTGAACGCGCCATTCAGCGTGTGCAGAAAAAAGCCAAAGGTGGCGATAAAGACGCAAAAGCGGAATTAGAAGCACTGGAAAAATGCCTGCCCCACCTTGAACAAGCCGGAATGCTGCGCGCCTTGAACCTGAGTGCCGAAGAAAAAGCCGCCATTCGCTACCTCAGTTTCCTGACCTTAAAACCCACCATGTACATTGCTAACGTCAATGAAGACGGTTTCGACAATAACCCTCATCTTGATACCGTCCGGGCAATTGCCGAGCAGGAAGGTTCTGTTGTTGTGCCTGTTTGTGCAGCGATTGAAGCGGATATTGCAGAATTGGAAGATGCGGATCGTGCAGAGTTTATGGCGGAAATGGGGCTGGAAGAGCCGGGACTTAACCGGGTTATCCGTGCCGGATACCAACTGCTGAACCTGCAAACCTACTTCACGGCGGGTGTGAAAGAAGTTCGTGCATGGACAATTCCGGTCGGTGCAACCGCGCCACAAGCGGCAGGTAAAATCCATACTGATTTCGAAAAAGGTTTTATCCGCGCCCAAACTATCGCCTTTGAAGATTTCATTACTTACAAAGGTGAACAAGGGGCAAAAGAAGCGGGCAAAATGCGGGCGGAAGGAAAAGAATATATTGTCAAAGATGGCGATGTCATGAATTTCCTGTTTAACGTCTGATTGTTATCTGTTATTTCAACACGTTTTATTTAAAACAGCTTATTTAAAACTTCCTATTTAAAACCTCCTATTTAAAACATCCGCTTAATAACGCGGATGTTTTTCTTTCCGCTTTTTCCCTATTCTCTCCGCACAGCGGGGAGGCAATTGGATTGATATATATCGTTGAAGTAATGTTCAGGTTATCTATATTAAAGTGGCATTATAGAAAAAATATTCGCTCCAACAATATCATATTAATGAAATAATATTTTCAACCATTTCTCAAATCGTAACATACCCTATGGATTTCGAGTTGCATCGCGGCGGCAAACGACAAAGAGGCAACTTGAAAGACGACGGGTATGACAAGTATTCAATATAGTTTAAAGATTAATAACCTATGACTGCAATGAATCAGCTATTTCGGCAAGAAGCTTTAGAACATAAAAAATCCAAATGGACCGGAGAAGCGCTGCTGGTAGCAAAAATTCCTGCATGGGTTATCTATATCGCTTCATTCGTTTTTTTAACCATTCTGTTTATATTCATTGTCTTTGGCAGTTATACCCGGCGAATTAATGTTTATGGTGAAGTTATCACGAATCCTCATCCCATCAATATCTTATCCACCCAGCCGGGATTTATCGCAAACACATTTGTTAACGTAGGCGATATTGTCAAAAAAGGCGCTAAAATTTATCAGGTAGATTTCAGCCCAATTACCCAAGAAGGTAAGATCAGTACGAATGCGCAAAATTTAATTAAAAATCAACTGACACAAGTTAATAATATTATTAAAAACCTTGAATATAATAACGAAGTTACATTAAAAAGCCTGCAAGAACAAAAAGAACAATATGAATTATCCCATGAGAAAAATAAAGTCGTGCTTGAAAATGCACGTCAGGGGCTTGAATTTGCCAAAGACAACATGAGAAGTTATAAACTTTATCAAGAGCGAGGGCTTATCACTAAAGACCAGTTTAATAGTTACGGTTATTCCTATTACCAACAGCAAAACACCTACCAAAATTTATACAGCCAATATATCAGTGACTCATTGAAAATCACCAGCTTAAATAGCGAGATCTTACTTAAACAAGCTGATTTTGATAAACAAGTTTCGCAATATAAAATTCAGCGGGATGATTTAAAACAGAAATTAACCGAAATGGCTACCAGCGGTTCTGTTTTTATTACCTCTCCGATTGATGGCCGGATTGAATCACTGAGCTTTACGGTGGGCCAGACTGTTGTCACAAATGATAATTTAGCTCAGGTCATCACCAATGACTCTGCCCCGGTTTATCATTTAATTTTGTGGGTTCCCAATAGCAGTTTGCCTTATATTACTAAAGGCGATCAAATTGCTGTACGTTACGACGCATTTCCATTTGAAAAATTTGGCCAATTTTCAGGACACATTGATAGTATTTCCTATATTCCTGCCTCTTCTCAAGAAATGTCCCATTATAAAAGTTCACCGACAAGCAATAATACGGACAAAACCGACTCTTATTATAAGGTCATGATCAACTTGGATAAAAATAAGTTTGATTACAACGGCAGAAATTTATATTTATCCAATGGCATGAAAGCCCAGTCAACGTTCTTCCTTGAAAAAAGACCGCTTTATCAATGGATGTTCTCCCCTCTTTATGACTTGAAAAAAACATTGGCAGGCGCGAAAAATGAATAAAACGTCTTTCGAAGCAATTGCAGAAAAATTGAATTTAGGATTCAAAAGAAAAGTACCGAAAATTCTACAGACTGAAGCCGCCGAGTGCGGGTTAGCCAGCTTAGCAATGGTTTTCCATTATTATGGATTGCAAATTGATTTATCCAATTTACGGAGCCAGTTCGGTATATCCACCAGAGGCGTTACATTGCCTACATTAATTAACATTGCCAATACCCTTAAATTTAAAACAAGAGCCGTATCGCTGGATCTCGATGAAATTATTGAATTGAGAAAACCGTGTATTTTACATTGGGATATGAATCATTTTGTTGTTTTGGTCGGTGTTAAAAAAAATAAAATGATTATTCATGACCCGGCTTTCGGAAAACGCATTTTAAGCGAACAGGAATTTTCCAAACACTTTACCGGTATTGGGTTAGAGTTATGGCCGGGCAGTGATTTCGTTCCTGCCAAAAAACAAAATAAACTGCGTATCATCGCCTTATTAAATAATATTCAGGGGCTTAAACCTGCACTGGGGAAAATATTCGCCTTATCTCTCGTCATTGAGGCTATTAATATATTACTTCCGGTAGGCACACAGTTAATCATGGATCATGTTATTATCGCGCAGGATAATAGCCTGTTAACCATTATTTGTTGTGGTTTACTCTTTTTTATCTTATTCAGGGTCAGTGTATCAACATTACGCAGCTGGGTATCCATTACGATGGAAGCATTTGTTGACGTTCAATGGAAATCCGGGGTTTTCGATCATTTAATGAAATTACCCTTAGAATATTTTGAAAAACGTAAATTAGGTGATATTCAATCACGGTTTGGTTCATTGAGCGTTATACGGACAACATTCACCCAGAATATTGTTAATAGCATTATTGATACTATTATGATGATCAGCGTCTTTATCATGATGTTATTATATGGTGGCTGGTTAGTTTGGGTCGTATTAGGCTTTACGGTGATTTATATCATAATAAGATTTATCACTTACCAATATTTCCGGCAACTTTCTGAAGAACAAATCGTCAAAGATGCCAGAGCAAATTCCCATTTCATGGAAACCTTATATAGCATCAACACATTAAAGGCGCTTGGTTTATGCGATACCAGGGCAAAATCCTGGCTGAATCTGAATGTTGACACCCTGAATTCAAATACAAAACTCAGTAAGATAGGTTCTATTTTTAATGTCGTTAATTCTTTAATTACGTCCTGTGAGCAGATCATTATTTTATGGCTGGGTGCATCATTAGTCATGGATAACCAAATGACGCTTGGCATGTTTGTGGCTTTTAATTCATATCGCGGGCAATTTGCTGACCGTGCAAGTAATTTAATTGATATGGCGATTAAATTACGCATGTTGAATTTACATAATGAGAGAATTTCAGATATTGTCCTTTCTGAACCAGAAAAAGAATCGCCTAGCAGGGATTTGGGAATTAACGGAATGCCGGTTGCATTAACGGTGCGTAATTTATGTTATCAATATGACAATTTATCTAAACCGATTATATCCAACTTTAATTTGAGTGTCAGGGCTGGAGAAAGTGTCGCGATTGTTGGCCCTTCCGGGACGGGAAAAACAACCCTCATGAAATTAATGAGCGGGCTATTGGAACCCAATAAAGGCACTATTTTAATGAATGGATTAGATATTAATATTATCGGTTTAAATAACTATCGAAAATGTATTGCTTGCGTATTGCAGGATGATAAATTGCTTTCAGGTTCTATTGCTGACAATATATCGAGTTTTGAATCTTCACCTGATATCGCATTTATTCAGGAATGTGCAATTCGTAGCAGTATTCATGATGATATTTTGCGGATGCCAATGGGCTATGAAACACTCATTGGCGAATTAGGCAGCGGATTATCCGGTGGGCAAATTCAACGATTATTGATAGCCAGAGCACTTTACCGCCGCCCCAGTATTTTATTTATGGATGAAGCAACCAGCCACTTAGATCTGAATAATGAATCTTACATTAATGAATCCATTTCAATCTTAAACATCACCCGAATTATCATTGCACATCGGCCATCAACGATTAATTCAGCCGGACGGGTTGTGTCGATAGAAGATCCCAACCTCCAGCCAGAAGGCACGGCTTGAAAGACGACGGGTATTACCCAATGGATTTCGAGTTGCATCGCGGCGGCAAGGGAACGAGTTCCCTGAACATAGATAACTATGCTACTGGGGTGACTGGGACGAGTGAGCGCAACCAACAAAGAGGCAACTGGAAAGACGAAGGGTATATTATTATTCATTATGATGGTGCACATTTTAATATGGCAGCACACGCCAATAAGTTGGAAGATAGCCACACTAAAAAAATAAATAACCATTACCTCCCCGATTTAAATCAATCTGGAACAATAATCAGTTATTTATTAATAAGCCAACCCTGCGGATTTCGAGTGCGGTCAGCTTGAGAGACAACGGGTATATATCCTCGCCCATTTTTGGAGCCTGATTCTCAGGCTCTTTTTTTATCTCCTCACTCAAATCCCATCAATATCAGGCAATACCGATTGTAGCTGTTGTTGATGCCACAGGCTGGTCAGCCCGCGATGACCACATTCCAGCGCCCTATCTCGAAACTCGGCGGCATCCGCATCGCCGCGCGCCATCATCATTTCAACCACTAACTGCATATTCGTGCCGGTGATCACCTGCCATTGTGGGTGCGCCAAAGCCAGCAGTGCCGCCTGACGGAACGGAGAACCGCCCAACAAATCCGTCAGGAAAACGCCGCCTTTCCCCGTATCACTCGCTGTTCTGGCGATAGATAACGCTTGTTGTAACTGTTCCGTCGTCATTCCATCAGGAAAATCAATCGCCAGACATCCGGGATGTTTGCCTATAACCTGCACCACTGCCTGAAGCAGGCCACTGGCAAACATGCCGTGCCCGGTGATGATAATGCCCAGTATGTTCTCTCCCGGCATCGCGATACCCGTCGTTTTTCAGGTTATAAAAAGCCAAACCATTTACCCACAACACCCAATACGACCGTAATGCCGATAAGTTTCACGGGGGAAAAATTCCGTTTCATCAGCCAATAAACCAGTAAGGTAAAGGAAAGCGGCAATAAGTTAGGCAACAGCTCATCAATGACACCCGTTTGCAGGGGAATTTTTGCCTCGCCTGCGTGGATCACAAAAGGTGTCGAAAGATGAACATAAGAAGCCACAAGTGCCCCGATGACCGTCATTCCTACCATCGTGGCGGCATGGGAAATGTTTTTTGCATGTGTTTTGAGCAGGGTTATTGCTTTGAGCCCCGTATAGTAACCGTAGTGTGCCAAGCCAAAACGCAGAGAAAAATGCACAATATTAAACATCAGCAGAAACACAATCGGCCCTAAAATGCTGGCTTGCAGCGCGAGCGCCGCACCGATACCCGCACAAATCGGCAATAATGTCAGCCAGAATAACGCATCACCAATCCCGCCCAATGGCCCCATCAGGGCCACTTTCACCGCCCGGATGGTCGAAGGCCTCTCTTTATTGCGTTCCATCGCCAACACCAGACCGGCCAAAAAAGTCGCATCAAACGGATGAACGTTGATAAACTCCATGTGCATTTTCATCGATTTTGCCAGATCGTCCGGGTTGTTATGTAGCTTACGCAACGCCGGGATCAAGGTATAAAACCAGCCTCCCGCTTGCATACGTTCATAGTTGAAAGACGCCTGTAACAACAGAGAACGCACAGCCATGACATTAATATCGTGCTCAGTTAAATCGTCAGCCGAAGTGAGATCGGTATAACTGTCAGGCTCTCTGTTTTCATTCACTGTTTCAATCGCTGCCGTGTTATCAGGCATCGCTTCATTAGGTATGGCTTTTTTATTAAATGCTTTTTTATTAAATACCATCTTGCATCTCCTTCGATGAGGATGATTGGGAAGATGCCGCTTGCGCATCGTCGCTATGGAACTGGTCGTTACGAGTACGGTTAAAAAAGTCGATTAAAGCAATGGCAAACGCGCCTAATGCAATGGCGATCATGGGTAATTTGAGAAAAGTGACAGAAATAAAACCAAGAATGAAATAAGCCACATAGGTTTTTTTCATCATTATTTTCATCAACAGGGCAAAACCAATGGCAGGCATCATGCCCCCCGCTACCGACAACCCTTCCAGCAGCCAGCGAGGCGCTTTTTGCACAATCTCTCTGGCTTCGTTCGCACCAAAATAAATAGGCAGGAAAGAGACGATAAAGTAAAAACAAAACAGGATAATCAGGCCGAAATAGTTGACCCACTCGACACCGCGCCAGTTCAGGTTTTTGACCATCCGATCGCATTTGTGCATCATCGGAGAGTAAACCGTAAACAGCAGAGTGATACATCCCTGAACCGCGATTGAAAAAGGAATAGCGATACCTATCGCAATTTTGGGATCAGCATGAGCGAGAATGGCAAAACTGGTGCCAATGATACCGCCGATAACCACATTGGGCGGCTGTGCTCCCGCCAGAGGCACCATTCCCATCCAGATCAGTTCTAATGTCCCGCCGACCAGTAAACCGGTCTGAATATCACCCAATATCAGCCCGACTAGCGGCCCTACCACAACCGGGCGATGGATATGCGTCAATCCATTGAACATGTCAATACCGGCAACGCCCGCCACGATTGAGATCAAAAGTGCATCAATAAACATATTTCCTCCCGTCAGTTTAGTAAGTTCGCAACAGATTCACCCGTTTCATCCGGTACACGACGGATTTCGCAGGGAATGCCGAGCTCACCCAGTTCACGAAAGGCATCAATATCACTGTTATCAACGGAAACCGTTTTATGGATCCGAACCTTTCCTTCGGAAAAATGCATATTGCCGACATTGACAAAATCGATGGGCACGTGGCCTTTGACCAGAGCCAGCACATCCTGCGGCGTTTTACAGACAATAAAAATTTTCTGGCGCTGTGAAGCCTTATAAATGACATCAATCGTTTTTTGCAGCGTAAAATAGCGCGTTTCAACGCCATCAGATATCACCATATCCATCAGCGATTGCTGGACAGGATCATCCGCAGCTTCGTCGTTTGCCACCACAATCAGATTGACACCCAGTGTATTTACCCAGGTAAGGCCAACCTGCCCGTGGATCAGACGGTTATCAATGCGGGTCATGAGAATATTTGGGGTAGACATGCGAACTCCTTGACGATTTTTTGATACAGATTTTCACTGCCGGGAAGCCGGCAGGATCTGTCATAGGCAAGCAGTAACAAGATAAAACTATTTAATGCTGATATTAATCGTGAGCATTACAGCAGAGTAAACTAAGGGAAACTGTGATCCAGATTAAAAGTCCATTTATTTGGCAAATGTCGAATAAAAATCTATTTATTTAATCTTTAAAATAGATAGCTCTATGGATTTCGGGTTGGGCCGCGGCGGCAACGGGTTAAAAATCACCAAGATAATCAGCCAATATGGCATTAAACCTGTCAGGCGCTTCCCAAAACGGAGCATGATCCGCATCGGCCAGCTTAATGACCTGATCCCGCCAGAGATTCTGATAATGCAAACTCTCGATATACTCGCTATTAATAAAAGGGTCGCCTGCGCCATTGACGATAGCCAACGGGATCGGGCTGGTTTCCGCCAATAATTTTTGATTGGTTGCCTGAGGAGAAGTGAAAGCATCAAACATATACTGGCGCGCTAAGCCGTCAGTTCTGGCTACCGCTTCAAGGAGAAAAGGATCATGAGGTGCATTAACGCCAACAGTCTGCCAGGTAAAATTCTGCACATCCTCTTGCGTAAAATCACCCTTAGCCGCAAGCCCCATATGCTCACACGGCAGAAAACCCCGCGCGACATTCTCTCTACCGGCGGCCACCGGCGGCGTACCACAAATCATCAACCCGATTATTTTGGGAGCATTTATCTCGGAAGCTGTTATTTTGGAGGCTCGTACCAACATTTCCAGCCCGATATGCCCGCCTAATGACCAGCCAAAAACCACCACGCGATTAATGCCGATTTTCTCCAGTGCTTCAATGACAGCATGGGCATAACCCGGCATAGAATAAGTCTGGCGCGGCTCGTAGGCGTCAGAAGAAGCACCATGCCCCGGTAAATCCAGCGCTAAGACGCGATAACGCGGCTTGAAATACGCCACCTGATGTTGGAATATCTCCTTACAGCTTGAATTGCCATGAATAAAAAGCACCGGCAGACCACTACCGCCGGTATCTAATACTGAAATACGGGCATAACGGGTTGATATATTGTAATAATGCGTCTTATTGTGTGCAGTAGTCATGAATTTATCTCCTGACAAATGAATAATAAATTGACTATTTATTAATGGAGAACATATATACTCTCTGAATAGCCCGACTCTACTGCATTCCCCCTAAACCCTCAATAATCACCACGCTATATTGCTGATCTTTTTATCATTTCACAATAAACAATCATTCAAAAATAATAACATTACTCTTTATATATACTTTTTCATAATAATGAAACTATCAGTAGTGATTTTTCCTTATCCCGCGCAATGCGCGGGATAAGGAATACTCCTATCATTTTGAAAAGCTATTTATTCCATAATATTATTTATTTAATATAATTGAAACGTTCTATTTAATACTCCGAAAAAACAATAATCAACTGAAAATTAAAACCAAGGAAATTAAAAATCATAGATCAATGTAATTTACTTCAAAAAAAGAAAACCTACGTAAATATCCAATCAATTTAATACCTCATTATTAAAAGACTTATTAGAAAGTAATAAAGAGATAACTTGTTATTTATAAAGAAATTCCCAATGAATTATTTATTCACCCAGAAATCATTAATAGGAGTGAATATTTTATCGCGTTAAAGGTTATTATTGTAAAATATCAGAATTAAATTCTGAATTTACGCTAAATTGGATTGATATGGTAAAAAATAAACAGAATTTATAGCTAAACAGCATATTTTTATATGAATCAAGGATATCGGAAGTTATTTAATTGCTATAAAAACAGAACTCAGTAATATGAATTTGCTATTCAGCAACAAGATGAAGCATCCTTTTATTAATACACCAAATACACTATTAAGCGAGGTGTTTATGTCTGATGTAAATGAATTAAATAAACTTAAGTGCCCATTTGACCCTAGTGATTATCCTAACGGAAGCCCGAAAATGGGTAATTTTGTATGGGCATTGACTACATTGTTAAAATATAATCCCAGTTACCGTCCCACTCTTCGCCGTACAACCTGGCCGGCAGATACATATATACAACTGACGGGTTATGGGCCTAACGCCGCTATTAATCATTTTGGCGCTTTTGGAATGCCAAGTGTCTGGAATGCGGAAGCCGAAGATTTTACTGCCTGCAATTGGGTAAATACCGCTTCTTCATATAAAAATGAAGAACTCGTTCCCAGCACGCTTGTTTGCCCATATGATCCTAATTTATATACAGGTAATCAGGGAGATATTGCTCCCGTAGGCAGTGCGCCATGGGCATTGATGCAAGTGTTCTTAGGCAAAGGTGCTCGCCTTAAAACTTGGGATGAAGGCGAATATATTGTCGTTCCTGATCGTTTGTCGGCTGTAGATACCCAAAGCGTTATTAAGAAATTTAACTCGTCCGGAAAATTTACTGAATGGAGTGATATAGATGACCTTTTGCTGTGTAATTGGGAACTATACTCACCTAATCTATCTTTTAACTTAACTTCAGGCCATAGCAGATATCATGATCTTCATAACCTGAATGAGAATGACCTTATGTATGACTGGGGTTATTTGTCTTACCTTGGTGCAGCAACCGTTAATAAGAATTCTTGTGGTAGTTTAGATATCATTGAAGATAACATAAGTTCATTCGCTCCTTTAGTATCAATGTTTTATTTTGAGTCTGCTGACAATACTGAAACATCACTCTCGACCGATGGAATAGTGTCATTTTCAATAAGGGTCTTTCCAGCATACATGCAAGAAGCAGTAGCATTACTTAAAAAGAATTTTTATGTTTCTGTTGATGGTGTACGCTATGACCTTGGCGTTGCTACTCCCATTGAAGGTGATCCCTTTTACCCAGAAGCCACGGTTAATTATAGTGGTGGTGATGCTCAAAAATTAAGTGCTATATTAAAGAAACAAACAGGCATACCTAAAACGTATTGGTTAAATTGGATATAATCTTAAAATCAATCTTTACTCTCCAAGGCCACTATTTGTGGCCTTTTTATTTTTAATAAAAAAATAATCAACTGAATATAATAAACCTACAAAAAACAATTTCAGCATTAAACAAAAACAAATGCTGTTTCCATTCTATATATTTCTAACTTCAATTTTCTATTTTCAAAACAACACTAAGCCTTATTTTTTCCCACTACGCGGGGAGAAATAACACGCATTCTAAAATTAGATTGGTATATCAAGAAAATATCCCATGTAATAATTTATCACTCAAAAAAAAATAACACATTGTCTATTAAATAAAAACCATTTTATCCAGTAGCAAACACTAGATTTACACCTTATTGAATTAAATAATAGATTAATAAATTAGATCTGTAATTTTAAAGCCTATTTAAATGTGTATTTTAACAATTTCAAGATAGCCTCTTGAGATCAAAAAATAACCATATTAATATACAATGGTTATTTAGCAATAAAACATCCTTCCTTTAAAATAAACAGATGAGGTATCTATGTCTAAAGTAAATAAGTCAGATGAACATTCTTCATTTATCGATTACAATTTATCTTTTGATCTTACATTAGGTAAACATATATCTGATACGGCTGGTGATCAAGAATGGGGTTATATGACTAGCACAGGAGTATATAGTCAATATCCTTTTGGTCACTTAACTATTAAGAATGATAGTACTGCAATAATTAAAAGAATTGATATGTTTTATACTGATGTTAATACATCGAATAATATATTTTTTAGAGCAACCACTTACCCAAATAATCCAACTGCCTTCGAGGATTTAAAAGCAATACTCCTTAGACGCACAACGGTTTCTGTTTCTTATTCATCAGCTTCTGCTGGTTCATATGTTCTTAATCCTATAGATGCCAGCTATTTAACTGATGGCCCAAAAGAATCATTCACTGTTGCTTATGTAATTGATAATGGCAGTGATGTAGATGGGTTAGCTCCTCAATTACGCGATACAGGCTTGTTAAAAACGTTTACCTTCACATGGTCTGCATAATTAATCATTATCAAATTTAAGTTTTTCTCCCCAAGGCCACTATGTGGCCTTTTTCTTTTTACTGTTCCGTTATAAAATAATAAATCCAAAATAAAACGACTAAACGATACCATTTCAGGTTTGAATAAATACACAATGTTATATCTACAGTATTTAAAGTATTTTCCTGTGATAATTAATTTAATTACGCAAAACAAACAACTTGATTTTATTTAGAATAACGAATCAAACAGAATCAAATACTCATTTTACACCTTACTGGATTATATATCCGATTAATAAATTAGTTTTATCACTCCGCTGTATACTTTGAGGTTATTTATACCACTATTAGATATTCTATTGAGATCAAATGGTAGTCCTATTAGTATAAATCAGTAAATTACTGGCAGGATGAAATAACCTTTATTAATAAACCATTAAGTGAGGTATTTATGTCTGAAGTTAATACATTAGCAAGTAAAGTATGTTCGTTTAAACCAGAGCAATTTCACCCGGTGGTGACAAACACAACAGCCATGACCCTTGAGGATGTTTTTGTTGCTCCCATGTATTCTTTTGCATGGGCAATGAATCAAGTACTCCGGGGCATTCCGGTGAGCCGCAATATTTGGCCTGTTGATACCTATCTGATACCTAAATATGATGACCAAAAGAATATTATTGATATTCTACAGGTGATCAGAGGTAATACCACTGAACCCTGGGCAATAAGTCTACCAGATATGCTACATTGTGATTGGGAACCGAGCCGTTTTATGCTCTCTTTTGATGTCAAACTAGGCAATAGTGCTACGGATGACGATTCTCATGATTGGGGATATATGTCTGACAAAGGAGATTTTGTTGATGGTAATGAACACCCTTTTGGTTCGTTAGTTAAGTTGACAATTGGCAAAGATACGAATATTGAAAATGTGTTAATGTTTTGCTATCGCGAGAGTAGTGAATATATATTGTTGAAATTGTCCACCACTAATGTTGACAGCATAAAAGCGTTAATCAAGAAAAACCTTACTGTCACTGTTGATAGTAATCTCTATAACCTTGGCGTGGGTTTATATGAGGGCTATGGTTATTCAGCGGATGGCATAACGATTATGTATGGTAGTACAGATGATTCAATAAATTTAGGTAAGGTATTAATGCAACAAGGCACTAAATATTTTGGCTTTAACTGGGAATAATTCCAATTCTATATTTTGTTACAGGAGAAATATTTATGTCCGAAACTTACAAACTATCTTTTAATCTCACGCCCGGTATCGGTAAATTTACCTATAAAGAAGATTGGGGATATTTAAGTGATAAAGAAAACTTTACAGAACCTTATTTGACTTATGGCGTCTTAACTGATTTTAATGCCAGTTCAAATACCCGTCTTGACGATGTATTAATGTTCTCTTTTGAAATTGATCCTACTTATTCTCCGGTTGGAAATATCACATTGGTTGTATTATTTAATGCGGAAAATTTTATTCATGTTATAGATTGGCTGCATGAAAAAAATCTGACGGTGACGGTTAATGGGATAAACTATGATCTTGGCATTTTTAATCCAGAAGACAATTACGCCAAAAAATCATTCTCTATTTCTGATAATAGCCGAAAAGCCATGGATGCGGTTTTGTATTATGGAGATGTAGCAGAAAAATTAGGTGAGTTAATCCAAAAAAATGTCGGTAAGCCGCTGAAGTTTGAGCTTTGCTGGAAATAATAGTTAATATTACAGTCAGAATTGAGGCTATGCTCCGGCATGGCCTTTTTATTTTACTATAAAACCATCAATCTAAAATAATAATCCAATCTAAAACCATTTCAGCCTTAAATAAAAACCAACACCGTTTCCATTCTATTAAAAGATATCACTCCATGACAATTCATCACATAAAAACAAATAACTCCTTACCCACTTAATAAAAATAATTTTACCCAACAGTAAACACTGAATTTACACCTTACCTAATGGCATATCAGAATAATAAATTGGCTTAATAAACCATCATATCATTTAAGTTCGTATTTACATTAATGTGGAATATTGACTTGAGATCAAAAAATGATCAATATATTATAAATATGAAATTTAGTTTTAATAACTAAATAATTACCCTTTTCTTTTTTAATCCATTAATAATAACGTGAGGTATTTATGTCTGGTATTAATATCTTAGATAATGGACAGTGCCCTTTTAATTCCAATCAATATATTCTAAATATTGATGAAATAATTGCGCCTGTAGGTTCATTTCCTTGGGCCATAATACAATTGTATATGGATAAATTAGTAAGACGTAGTAAATGGGAACCTCATATATATGTTAGACCTATATACGATTACGATGGCCCTGGTAATGTTATCTCTTTTCAATTGGTAAAACCAGATGGTAACGTTTTATTTTGGACACCTGATCATGAAGATATGGGAGCACACGATTGGGAATTTGAATATAGGCTGTCTTTTACACTTACAGTTGGTCATAATAATGGTCAATGGGGGTCTTGGGGTAGTATTGGTAAATTCACAAATGTACAAAGTAGTTTTCATATTGAACGTATTGATAGTTTATCTATAAAGCCTGAAGATTCAAAAAACACCACTATATGGCTTAACATGTTTATTAATGTAATTGATTACCATAAGATACAAAACGCACTTGCTTATAAAAACTTAGGTGCTATCGTTAATAATAAAGTCTATTCACTTTCTGCTAAACAAACAACTATTATATGTAATGTGGGTTCTTTTATTTATGAAGGCCTTGATACACAGAAGTTTGGTGATTTGATAATACAAAATGATGGTAAAACGCTTGATATTATTTTCAGTTGGAATTAATTAAAAGCTATAATGAAAATTTACATTGCTTATAAAAATTAATGAGGCCTTTATGTCTACAATAAATAAATTAGATAATAAAAATCTTTTATCCTCTTCCAATCAATATATCCTTAATACGAATAAAATAGTTGCACCAGAGGGTACTTTCCCGTGGGCAATGATTCAATTATATATGGATACTCAACCGCAAGTAAGGCGCAGTGGCTGGAAACCTAATGTATATGTTAGTCCTAACTATGATGATTCAGGCAGTTTTCTCAATTTTCAGCGGATAAAACAGGATGGAAGTGCTTCACCTTGGAAACCTGAACAGCAAGAGATGATCGCTTGTGATTGGGCATTCTATAATATGGCTTCTTTTAGTATAAAAATTGTGGAAAGTGGTATCGAATGGGGCTATTTTGGTGCTGCTGGTGCATTAACAGAATTTAAGTCTAATTTTGGTGTTGAAAAAATAGATTATTTCTCTGCCAGTGCTATCGGTTTCAAGAACACTATAACCTTGGGGCTAAAATATGAGCAGGATAATTTTCAAAAAATGAAGGATATTCTTCATAAGAAAAATCTCAATATTATAGTTAATGATACAGTTTACTCACTTGGAGTGACTTCAGCTCCTCTGAGTGATATAGAATGTACAAGTACTATTATTTATTATAGCAATAATAACGCTGATGCATATAAATTACGACTTCTACTAAAAGAAAATGAAAAT
Organism: Enterobacteriaceae bacterium; assembly: GCA_031253755.1. Taxonomy (GTDB): domain Bacteria; phylum Pseudomonadota; class Gammaproteobacteria; order Enterobacterales; family Enterobacteriaceae; genus Xenorhabdus. The sequence goes on along the minus strand of JAIRVT010000002.1, from coordinate 25,483 downwards.
AAAACACTTCATTTCGACCTTAGCTGGGATTAATATTAAAACCTACTCTCCAACCTGAATTCAAGGCCACTACGTGGCCTTTTTGTTGCACTACCAAAAACCAAACCAAACCAACCCTAAATCAAACGCTAAATCTCAGAAAAATTTCATCACATCAAAAAACCTTATCTATACTCTAAAACTACCTAGGGTATATAAATTAACGCCACGGCAGGTGCGAAATATGGGAAAGGTAGTATATAGCGATGGGCTAACCCCCATTAAAGATAATACGGGCCTATATTGCATTAACTCAGTCTGTAACCGGAAATATGACAATATTGCCCGTTTTCTCTATGTATAACCTTTAAAGTAGGAAAGTTTAGATGAACAAATTAGCGATAACGGCATTGGTGGTAAGTGTGATGGCTTCAGGGATAGTTTACGCTGATCAAGATGGTGGAATAATTATGTTTAGTGGTTCAGTAAGTGACATCACCTGCAATATTAGCCCAGAATCAACTGATGGAGAGAATAATCTTATAAAACTGGGGAATATGAAAAGTGATGACCCAGCTTCAACACCAAAGACATTTAAGCTGGTACCAACTGCTGGTAGTGATGCAGGATGTGCAACAGCAACAACAGTCACTGTATCTTGGCAAGCTTCTGGGCTTGGGCCTAAAGGTATCCGAAGTACAGGAACATCAAAAGATGTAGCTGTTCAAATCACTCCTGATGTTACTGAAGGTATTACAGCGACACCTACAACACCTATTACTGAAGGTCAAGGTAATCAGGACACAGTATTTACTGGAACCGGTCCAATTACTCCTAGTTATAGTGTGAAAATGGTAAATATTAGTAATGGGAAAGCTGAAACAGGAAGTGTTGAAGCTAGTGCAAGTTATGCAATAGCCTATAAATAATCACCCAGCATCACCCGAAATAAATAACCAAAAACACCGCCCCACCTTATATTTAATTTCCACCAAGGTAAGGCAAATAAATTAAATATTGCGTGTTTTGTTTGAATTTAGAGGATGGGCTTATGCGCACCTGTATTATCAGGTCGCCCTTATGGATCATGCTGATATTATCCGGGTTCAGCGCACAGGCTGAAAAAAGTGACCTGAATCTGGATTTTATTCGCGGTGGTGCAAAAGGGAATATTCCGACGATATTATTGGCAACGGAAAAATACCCGGAAGGCCAGTATGTCGTGGATATTAAATTTAACCGCGAAGGTTTGGGGCGGCAGGTATTAATGGTTTCGCCACAAGAGGCGGATGAATTATGCCTGTCCACCGAATGGATCGCGGCTGCGGCTCTGCCAATTAAACTGGCAGAGTTCGCCCCTTATTTTGATCAACAACGCCAATGTTATATTCTGGGCCGTTTTCCCGGCGCGAAAATCACCTTAAATACCGGAATGCAGACCCTGACATTCAGCATTCCGCAAATTGCCGTGCTTGATAAATTAGCCGCGGAAAACTGGGATTACGGTATTCCGGGTTTTCGCCTGACCTATTACGGCAATGCCCGCAAATCTTCCTATGACAATAAAACCCAGTTTTACGGCAATGTCGAACTGAATGCCAATCTGGGGCGTTGGGTATTAGCCGGGCAAACCAGTACCTATAGCGGGCAGGGTTTCTCGACACCCGATGCGCGGCTCTATACCGCCATTGCGCCGATTCGTGGCAACCTGATCCTGGGCAAAACCCAGACTGCCAGTACCCTACTGCCGGATTTCGGCTTTTACGGCGCAGCGCTGCGTTCCGACAGCAGCATGGTGCCGTGGTCGCAGCGCGGCTATTCACCGGTGATTTCCGGTGTCGCCAACAGCAACGCCCGCATCACCATCACTCAAGGCAGTTACACCCTCCACAACCAAATCGTTCCTCCCGGCGCCTATTCGCTGCGGGATATCACCCCTATCGGCAATGGTGATTTAACCGTCACTGTCGAGGAAGAAAACGGCGAAAAAACTGTCCGTACCTATCCGGTGACGACGCTGCCCACCCTGCTGCGCTCAGGGGATTTTAACTACAATCTGGTGGTGGGAACCCGCACCGATGGCACCCGCCGGCACCGTGATGTCAAAGGGCTTTTCACCCTCGCCAGTCTGGATTACGGTTTTGAGCCTTTTACCCTGAATACCGCTTTGATCCTGCATAAAGATTACCAGAGCCTCGGCCTTGGGCTGACGCGGGATTTTGGGCTGCTCGGCGCGCTTTCTGTCAGCGTGAACGGCGCACGCAGTGTTTTCGATAACAGTAATTCTCCCTATAGCTATTATTCCAGCAGCTACTATCGTGATAGCTATTACCGCGATAGCTATTTCCCCAACAGTTATTCTCCCGGCGCGGATTTTCCCGGTACTGGCTTCCCTGATATCTATAAAAAAGATAACCCGTCCACCACACAAATGGGTTTCAGCGCCAGAGTGAAATACGCCAAGGGGCTGACCGAAAAAACCAATCTGCAATTGATGAGCTACCACTATACGGGGGAAAAGTATGTCGATTTCGCTGAATTTAACCCGACCTACCGCTACCCGGATAACCGCAAGGCAAGGTATGAAGGCACGCTGACCCATAATTTTGATAACAGCTACGTCAGCTTATCCGGCTGGGCACAAACCTATCGCCAGCACCGGAGAAGTGATATCGGTGCCAATCTGGGGATCAGCACCTCGATCAAGCGCGTCTTCCTTAACCTGAATGCCAATTACAGCAAATATTATTATTTTGACCGGGGTAATTACGGCGCCTCATTCAGCGTCAGTATTCCGTTCTCCGCCTTCGGGCAAGATTACTACAGTAACTCCAGTGTCAACTATAACCGTGACGGCAACACCACCTTTAATACCGGTTTCTCCGGCCGCTTTAATGAGCGGGTGAATTACAACCTGAACAGCAGCCTGAACCGCGATTCGAAAAGCATCTCCGCCTATACCGGTGTCGCCTTTGATGCGGTGCAGACCAATTTCAGCGCGTCACAAAGCAGCTCGGCTTACAGCAGCAACTCCACGCTGTCCGCCAGCGTCTCCGGTTCGGTGATTGGTACTGTGCCAACCGGCTTGCTGTTCGCCCGTGAGCAGAGCAGCACTGTCGCGGTGGTCAACCTAAAAGGGATACCGGGCGTACGCTTTAACAACTCACAGCCTACCAACAGTCAGGGCAATACCGTGCTGTATGTCTCTCCTTACAGCAACAACTCGATCCGCATTAATACCGAACAGGTGCCGGAAAATGTGGAACTGTTAAACACCGTTTACAGCGTGGTGCCGACGGAGCGCGCCATTGTTTACCGCGAATTCGGCCATACCGAAATTCATCGTTACATCCTGCGGGTCGTCGGGCGTGATGGCAAACCGCTCCCGCTGGGCAGCTCCGCCCGGACGGAGAAGGACGTCTACGCGGGCTTTGTCGCTGATGGCGGCATCCTGCTGGTTAACGTTACGGAGTCACCGGCGTCCATCACGGTTCAGCAGCAAAACGGGCAACAGTGCCGCTTCAGTATGCAGGGCATCGTTGCGGGAGAAAATAAAGCCAAAGAGGTTCATTGTGAATAAACAACCGCGTCTTTTTATTACGTTAGCACTCGGTCTGGTACTGAGCAGTCAGGCAATGGCGGCGTTTACGCTGGATAGCACCCGTTTTATTTACCCGGAAGGGCGAAAAAATATTTCCGTTGAAGTGACTAACCACGCCAACGTGACGTTCGGCGGGCAGGTGTGGATAGACAATACCACGCAGCCGAAAGATGAGGTGTTTTTCACACCGGCACCGACGTTTTTCCGCGTTGATGCCAAACAAAAGCAGATTATCCGCTTAATCAATATCAACCCTAACCTGCCGAAGGATCGGGAATCGCTGTTTTGGCTGAATGTACAGGAAATCCCTCCTGCTCCCAAAGAGGGCGAGAATGTGCTGTCGTTGGCAATGAACACGCAGGTGAAGCTGTTTTATCGCCCGACAACGCTGATTGAAGGCCGCGCCGGTGCTGAACAACAGCTCAAAGCCAATGGCAATATTCTGAAAAACCCGACGCCCTACTATTTTGCGGTGACGGAAGTTTCGGTAAACGGCAAAAAACTAAAACTGAGCGAAGGTGTGGATAAAGCCTTAAGCCAGTTTGCCCCGTTTAGTGAAGTGAATCTCCAGCAGCCGCTCAATGGCGCGGTGGAAGTGGAAGCGGTGGATGATTACGGCGGCCGCCGCAAGTACAACTTAAAGTGAGTGCATGGTGATGAAGAAGGTTCTGTTGTGGGGGTTGGTACATGGTCTGTTGATCATGGGTGTGCCGGGGTATGTTGGGGCGGATCAATCCCAGCCCCTGAATATCACCATTACTGCAAATATCTCATATGCAACCTGTAATCTGACCGATGATGGCAATATTTTAGTGCCACTGCATCCATTCAATACCACAAAGACGCAGAATAGTGCTCCCTGGACTCAATTTATCATTGGGTTCTCAAATTGTGATACGGGCCTTCAGAATATCACTCTGAATTTTTCGAATAATCCCCCTGATGCTGATAATGGTGATTATTTTGCAAATACATTCGGCCTGAACAATCCAGAAGACGCCAAAATTGCCAGCGTTGGCTATGCCATAAGACTTGAATGGATTAAATCCGATGGAGCTCCCGTTCTTATCAAAGCAAGCAACCCTCCCTTGGTTCAGCAGATAATGTCAGGAGATGCTATTGGAAGTTATGGTAGCAATTTTATTTTTAGGGCAACCATTTTTGCGACAAACCCAAGTGGCGGTTCTAAACCCGGTATTATTACATCAACGGTCAAATATACGGTTATATATTCATAGGTGCATATAATATGAAAATAAAATCATTTATTTTTTGTTTCTGCCTGTATTTTTATAGTACTTATTCTGCCAGTGATCCATATTGCCTCCCGATTCCTGACATTACACCCGGTTCGGGGATAACACTTTCTATTCCGGCGAATATGCCCTATGAAAATAATCAGAATCTTATTGGTGAATACCCCATAGTGAAAAGTTTGCCAATAAAATGCACAGCCAACACTGAATTCATTGATTCTTTTGTTTATTGGTACCCGGACGTGCCTGATGGGACTGCACCTACGCCGATTGACACACCGATTCCAACAAATATTCCCGGTATTGGTTATAAAATTAAAGTGACTGAACGTTCATCTTCCGAAGTTCTCGGACCCGCTGAACTCAGCACAAAGGGTAATAAGTTAGATAAAAACTGGCAGGGAACAACCGTTGATATCCTGCTGGCGTTATATAAAACTGCATCAGTGACAATTCCTGAAGGGACTAATGGCGAAGTTAAGACAGCTCAAAATGGTCAGTTTGGTGTAAAATTTGGTTATCTTGATACACAAGCAGCCTATCACACTCTGGATAAAAAAAATTTCTCGTCAGGTTTGAGTATTACAACAATAGACAACAACATAAAAACCTGCGATCTACGTATTTTAAAAGATTTTACTTTCCCAAACAATTTGATATACAACAATATATTAAATCAAGACCCCAGTTATCTGGTTAGTGGTTCTATTCTTATTAGCTGCGCAACCCCCGGCGCAATACCTGATTTCCCTAATCAAGCACTCCCCATGGGCTTTAGCTTAACATTCAGACCGGCAGGCGCGACCACGGCAATATCGTCTGCACAACCTGACGTCTTAAAATCCAACAATGACAGTATTGGTTTTAAGGTTATGTTCGATGAAAAAAATGATGACTTTATTTTTCATAACGCCGACAAAATAATAAACTTCTTTAACCAAACTCCGATTAGACTCACCGAATTATCTCCTTCAGCAACTTTAAATTTTATCGTTAGGCCAGTACCTCTTCAGGCAGCAGATTCTCATCCTCCAAATCCAATAACAGCAGAATTTAGTGTAACTGCGACGTTTTATTAACCACACTATGGCATTACTATTCAAATTACACGTTACGGTATGCACCGCTTACATCTCCTGCTACACGGGGAGATGTAAATACACAAAGATGAAAGGCATACACCATCATGCTTCAGAAACGTAATATGGCTTTTAATTTGGGTCTTCATTATCATAAACCAATCCAGCTTCAAGATGAGTGTTATCTTGAAGCTGGATTACAACTTGAAATTAATTAAATATAAAAAACATTTATAAACCACCAATAATAAAACTCAATAAATAAATTTCGTAACCAAACAAAACATATAGGTTATTTCTTAAATTATTTAAATATTGCATTGTGATAATTTCATTGTTTTAAAATAGATAATAACTTGTATATTAAAGAAATAGCATTACCACTCCGAACCAACCACTATATTTACACCTTGCCGACTTATCTATCCGATGAATAAATTAGCTTTATAGCATTGCAGACTATTTTAATTCGTATTTGTGCTATTGCTAGGTTTTCTATTGAGATCAAATATTAACCGAAATAATATAATCCGGTAATTTAGAAACAGAATGAAATAGCCTTTATTAATAAACCATTAAGTGAGGTATTTATGTCTGAAGTTACTATGTCAAATAATAAACCATGCTCATTTGACCCTAAGGATTTTACCGTTCAGGTAGATATCAAACCGTCATATACGATTAAGAATGATGCTGCTACACCATACAGAACTTTCCCTGGAGCAATGGTTCAACTATATAAAGATCAACCCGTTACTCGTACTAGTTGGCCCGCAGGTACATACCTTCAGCCCGTACTTAAGGAAGGAAAACTTTTTTCTGTTCAACAGAAAGATAAAGATAATCAATTCGTAAACGCATTTTGGTTTGCTACGGTAGAAGATGTACTGGCCTGTGATTGGATTCCTCATGGCCTGTTATATTGCGGTATTTTTTCTGGTACTGGCATACCTGGAAAGGATCAGCAAAGTTGGGGTTATCTATCTGGAAAGGGTAATTTAGCACCGGGTGAGAAACGTTTTGGTTCTTTATCTGGGTTAACAAGTGTCCCTAATGCGCTAACTAACAGTACTTTTATTATAAATGTTTTACAATTGACTTTCACACGAGATATAACTACAACTAATCTTGGAACTTTGGTATTTGAGATATCCTTTAGTCAGAATGATCTTTCTCTTGCAAAGGTGTTAATTAGTAAACATTTTTATATCACTCTTGGTGAAACACGCTACTATCTTGGCGTCGGAAATTCCATTATAAGCAATGACAATCAGACAGCCACTGTTAGCTATAGTCAATTTGATGCACAAAAAGCAGGGGCTGTATTAGAAAAATATTCCCAATTAGTACTCGGACCATTTGGCCTTGAACAAATAATCGTTCATTGTGCCCTTTTCTGGTCTGATCAATAATGATTGAAGTCATACACTATTTTCCAAGGTCACTACGTGACCTTAGATAATAATGGAATTCCCTATAATGATGAGATTTTATTTAACAGAATGAAATAACCTTTATTAATAAAATCATTAAGTGAGGTATTTATGTGTGATGTTAATCTACTAGAAAGTAATAATTGTGCATTTACGCCTGAGCAATTTCTTCCTGGTGTAGAAAACACAACTACATGCACTGTTGGCGGAGTTTACGTTGTTCCCTCGCCGGGGAAAAAATATCTTGTTGAGGATATTTTCGTTGCTCCCATGCATTCTTTTCCGTGGGCAATAGTTCAGGTGTTCAGGAATACGCCTGCGAGGTTAAATAGTTGGCCTGCTGACACATATATTAAACCTGTATATAATCCACAAAATAATAATATTATCGATGATATTGTAAAAGTATCCGGCAATAATCCTCCGCAATCTTGGGCAGTACAAGTGCCGGAAATGACGTCCTGTGATTGGGGTATTTATAATTTCCCAACTGCATGATTATAATCTTGAAATATTTCCAAGATCATAAGATGAAATAACCTTTATTAATAAACCATTAAGTGAGGTATTTATGTCTGATGTTAATAAATTAAATAATAATTGTTTATTTGATCCTGATTATTTTAAATATCAGGTAACGATCGATCCTTCATTTAAGATTGATAATGATGCCGCTACACCACCAGGAACTTTCCCGTGGGCAATGATTCAATCGTTCCTGCATCAGGCTGTAAGGCTCAGTAATTGGCCTTCTGACGTATATCTTACTTATGTGCAGGATGTGCAAGCGGAACTTAGCTCTATTCAACAGATAACTCAAAATGGCAGCAATGGCCCCTGGACTCCTGAAATACAGGAGATGCTGGCATGTAATTGGGAACCTTACGGTATGATGTCTGTAGATGTTACTTCAGAAACCATAACATTCGGTACGCAACAAATATGGGGTTGTATGAATTCAGTTGCATTCAATTTTGGTAATACTAAACTACAAATGCCTCCGAATACTGTAACTGCAAACGCCAAGATTACAAAAATTCCAATATTTGCTTTTACCTCTTCAGTTTCTACAACAACAACATCACCTCCTCATGGAGATTGGGGATTTGGGGTATCGACTGATAAGAATAACCTTCAGAATGCAGCAGCATTACTTAATAAACATCTTTATATCACTGTCGATAATATCCCCTATGATCTTGGTTTCTCAACTGCCATGATAGATAATAAAAATTCAAGAGTCACTGTTAGCTATAATAACGAAGCTGCACAAAAATTAGGAGCCATCTTAAAAAAGACAGACAAAACCAATACTTTCTACCTTAACTGGTTTGATCAGTAATAATCAAATCCACACGTTATTTATTAAGGCCACTACGTGGCCTTAGATAATAATAATCATTAAACGACTAGCAGAATGAAATAACCTTTATTAATAAATCATTAAGTGAGGTATTTATGTCTGATGTTAATCTATTAGCAAGCACAGTATGTTCATTTAAACCAGAGCAATTTCATCCTGAAGTGACATACACAGCAACCATGACCCTTGAGGATGTTTTCGTTGCCCCCCTATATTCTTTTGCGTGGGCAATGAACAATTTATTCCGTGGTCATCCTGTAAGCCGCAATACCTGGCCTACTGATTCCTATCTGATACCTGAGTATAATGGTCCGCAAAATATAACTAATATATTGCAGGTAACCGGAGGTAATACTATTTTCCCTTGGGCGATAAGCAGACAAGATATGCTCTCTTGCAATTGGGAACTGTACGATAATTATATGCTATCTTTCGATCTCACCTCAGACGCTGGTGTAGATACCGTCAATAACCAGAAAGATTGGGGATATATTTCTCCCACAGGGTATTTGACAGGTAATGAATCACCTTTCGGTACTCTGGCAGGGTTGAAAACCAGCACAGATGTTGCAAGCATTGCAATGTTTTTTTATCGCGAACCTCAAAATGCAATATGGATGAAACTAGTTGCCAGCCCGAATAATGAACAGAAAGTAACGGAGCTACTGAATAAAAATCTTACTGTTACTGTTGATGCTCGCATCTATAATCTTGGGTCATATTCGCCCGATTGGAGTCTTAACGCGGGTACTTATTCTAATGATGACGCAATAAAATTGGGGACTGTATTAAAGCAAACAGGAACGAAAACTTTTGGTTTTAATTGGGAATAATTCTAATCCCACTCTTTATTTCCCTAAAGGCCATACATGGCCTTTTTATTATTAATTAAAACCTGACTATTGAAATTATAATGCACCATCCAACTTCGCACCCACCGGGAATATTCTGCCCTGCTTTCAATAACAGAAATTGCAGAATATTCCCGGCGTTCGATTATCCATCCGGATGTAAATCCACCCATAATAACTGGCTGTCCGGGACTAATGGCTTGAGTGCGCCTTTGCGCATGTCGTCCGGGAACCAATATCCGCCCTGACCAAAAGCAAATTGTACAACATTTGTGCCGGTCATTTCCCAGCGCCCTTTCAGGACGTACAGCACACCACTGTGGGAAGTCGGTAAATTCCGTGCATCGGTCACAAAAGAGATTTCAGCTGTCCAATCCGGCCGACGGGTCATGATATTGAAGCACTGTACCGGGCCGTCCAATAACTCAACCTGACCCCGTACATCACCGGAAAAATAAAAAGGTTTCATTTTTTCCACCAGCTCATGTTCCAGAAAACCCGGACTGGTCAGCCTTACACCCTTGCCTTTCAATAATACCATTGCGCGATCAATATCCGGGAATTGCCCCAACGGCCCATTTTGCTGAATGGATGTAAAACAGACACGCCAAGCGAAATCATCAGCCACCGGCCAGCAAACAATATCCCTGACTTCCCCTATCCCGCCTGCCCATTGTTCTCTTGGTAACGCCGCATAATCGAAACTTTTCATCCGTATGCTCTCCCCGTCGTCTTTCAAGTTGCCTCTTTGTTGGCTGCGCCCGCTATACCTAAGCGACATCTAAAGAGGACATTTAATACCAAATTATAAGTTCGCAAATAATTTCGCTTGTCGCAACCCCAAAACCGACAAAATGTGATTGATTACCCGTCTTCTTTTAACAACATATGGCACAAACTTCCCAGTGTTTTCATCGCAGCGGCCTGTGTTTCGTTCCATGCAAATGACGTGTTCAGACGAAACGCATGGTCAAACTGGGAACTGGTGGAAAACATGCTGCCGGGCGCAATACTGATGCCTTTCGCTAACGCCAGTTGATATAACCGATTGGCACTGAAAGGCGTTTCGAACTCCAGCCAGATAAAATAGCCGCCTCTGGTACTGTTCACTTTGACCGAGTGGGGAAAATATTCACTCACGGCCCGCAACATTTGTAGCTGCCGCTGTTCCAATTGACGCCTCAATCGCCGGATGTGGTTATCATACCCTCCCTGAGTTAAATATTCGGCAATCGCCAATTGGGTCGGAATACTGGCTGAAACGGTACTCATCATCTGCAACTGCTGGATTTTTAACGCGTGCTTTCCGGCGGCGACCCAACCGACACGATAACCCGGCGCAAGGCATTTGGAGAAAGAGGCACAGTGCATGACGTTATTTTCTTTATCCCACGCTTTGATGGGCAGCGGCGGGTTCTGATCAAAATACAATTCGCCATAAACGTCATCTTCAATCAGAGTAATTCCGTGACGGTCCAGGATTTCCACCAACCGCTGTTTGTTGTCTGTCGGCATACTGACGCACAACGGATTCTGGAAACGGGACATAAGCCAGCAGGCTTTTATCGGGTATTTCCCGGCCACCTCTTCCAGCACATCCAGATCAATGCCGGTTTTCGGATCGGTTTTGATGGCAATGGCTTTCAGGCGCAACCGTTCTATCGCCTGTAATGCACCATAAAAAGCCGGCGATTCAATCACCACCCAATCTCCGGGAGATGTGACGCACTGCAAACTGAAGCTCAGCGATTCCATCGCCCCTGCCGTGATGACGATTTCATCGGGAGAAACATGGATGCCTTGCGCAGCATAACGGCGGGAAATATTACGCCGTAACTGTTCATTGCCCGGCGGCAGGCTAGCCAGATAACTGTTATTTACATAGCTATTATTCACAGAGCCGGTATTGGCCACAAAACGGCGGGCGACGGAAGCCAGTGTTTTTGCCAGCCGGGATTCGGCCAGCAGGGAGGGATCGGGAAATGCGGAGCCAAAAGGCACAATCGTTGGGTCTTTACACGCTTGCAACACATCAAAAATGGAGGCGCTAATCGCCACGTTTTCACTCAGGTTCAGCTTCTTGCCGCCTTTTGCCGCTGCAAACGGTTTTATCCGTTGGGCAACGTAATAGCCCGACTGTGGACGGGCGACGATCCAGCCTTGACTTTCCAGTAATTGATAGGCTTGCAATACGGTCATCAGGCTCATTCCGGATGATTTCACGGATTCCCGCAGTGACGGCAAACGGTCATCCACTTGCCAGATATCATCTTCGATCTGTTGGCGGATGGTGGCTGCCAATTGTTCATAACGCGTCATGGATCAGGCTCTTAGTGCAGACAATGTGCGTTATTATACACAGGGTTTTTTGTGTTGCCTCTTTGTTGGTGTTATCCAACCGCGTTGAGTGATAAGAGATTTTTATTTCCAGTTTAATAATGAAATATGAATGATGCTTTTAGTTTAATTAATAAGATTATTTAATTTAAATATAACTCCTTAAAAACAGTGAAGTATATGAAATAAAAACTCATTCAAAATAAAAACAATAAAACAAATATAATAAGAAATATCAAATACTCACAAATTAAAATAATGAATTATTATTTATCACTAAAAATATAACCAAATAATTTGCAGAATAAAAAACAGCAACTACACTGAAATTAGGTTAAAAATAAGTTCAACGTATCGGTAAACTAATTTCAAAAAAACATACTAATGGTTATTTTATTTATAAAATACAGTTACATAGAAAGGAATACATTATGGCCAATCAAAATCCAATGCAGAAAGAAATTAATAAAATTTATATTAAGAGAGCACTCATTTATGGCATTACAATTCCGACCAGCGAATCTTATTATGATCAAGAAAATATTGATGTAAGATATCAAGGATATAATGAAAAAAATGACCCAATAAGAGGAAATTTTGCTATCTCAATGCAAGATGGACCATACAGAAATAATATTATTAACATGTTTGTATTATCCGTAATATCTGGAAAGGAAATTTCTGAATTGATATTAGAATCAATTGACTCATATTGCCATATTATTTCCATTACAATGGACGACTCTCCTGAGTAAATGAATAACATCTAGATTAGATTCAACAATTAAATATATAATGACAATTAGTTATCACTAAACAAATCGTAAAGGTATGTGCTGCCATTTCATATAGAAATAAATACCATTTAGAATAGTATTTATCACATTTAATTAACTAAATATATTGGAGTATTATTATGAGTGATATTTATGTTGATGCAAAAATATTTTTATTAATTCCTACGCGTGCTGATTTTACTGATAGTAAGGATTATTATGCCAGTGTGGGATATCAATCAGCTTCTGATCACACACAGTACACTTCTAAATTACAAGGTGGTAACGCAACGAGCAATATAATAATATATATGACTTTATTATCAGCCATGATAAATGGTAAAGTAGTTAAGCTTAGAATTAATAATGATTGCATTGTGGAAGCCGCAATTTCATTTTCCCCAACGTAAATATAAAAAACCTTCCGGGATATAGCAATAAACACCTATATCCCAACACCAATAAACCATAACTAATATAAATGATTCCGTTCTTAATAAAAATTTAAAAAATATATTATGAAAGATAAAAAATTCGGTTATGAATTACCAGATAATAAAATAAATCACATCTGCCAATTTTATCTAATTGCCCTATATTTCCCCGCTATTATCCAATCTTCAATTCAACTGTTATAGCCAATAAACAAATAACTGTTACTGTTATAGATAAAACACCTGTGTTCTACTTATCCGCACGTTTTTATTTCGTCTGTTTTTCATTTAAATAATCAATAAAGAGGCCACGATGTTTGGATTAAGTGCCCTTGATCTGGCAAGGATACAGTTTGCATTTACCGTTTCTTTTCACATTATTTTTCCCGCCATTACTATCGGCCTCGCCAGTTTTTTGGCGTTATTGGAAGGTCTCTGGCTGAAAACACGTCACACCGATTATAAAACCCTCTACCACTTCTGGTCGAAAATTTTTGCGGTTAATTTCGGCATGGGCGTGGTTTCCGGTTTGGTGATGGCGTATCAGTTCGGCACTAACTGGAGTTTTTTCTCTGATTTTGCCGGCGCCATTACCGGCCCGCTGTTGGTTTATGAAGTGTTGACCGCCTTTTTCCTTGAGGCCGGTTTTTTGGGCGTGATGCTGTTCGGCTGGCATAAGGTGGGAGAGAAACTGCACTTTTTTGCCACCTGTATGGTGGCACTCGGTACGATTATTTCGATGTTCTGGATCCTGTCGTCCAATAGCTGGATGCAGACGCCACAAGGCCATGAAATTATCAATAATCGGGTAGTGCCTGTCGACTGGCTGGCGATTGTCTTCAATCCCTCTTTCCCCTACCGGCTGCTGCATATGGCAACCGCCGCATTTCTGGCTTCCGCCTTTTTTATCGCCGCTTCCGCCGCATGGCATCTGCTGAAAGGACATAACTCAACGGCGATGCAGAAAATGCTGTCAATGGCGATGTGGCTGATTCTGGTGCTTGCGCCGTTACAGGCTCTGATTGGTGATCATCATGGCCTGAATACCCTGAAACACCAGCCGGCTAAAATCGCCGCCATAGAAGGCCATTGGGAGAATCATCCCGGCGAAGCGACACCGCTGATCTTATTCGGCATTCCCGATCAGGCGGCCGAAAAGACCCGCTACGCGGTTGAAATTCCCTATCTTGCCAGCCTGATCCTGACACACAGCACGGATAAACAGGTTCCGGCGTTGAAAGAGTTTGCACCGGAAGATCGCCCCAACGCCTTGATGGTGTTCTGGTCATTTCGCATTATGGTCGGGCTGGGGATTCTGATGATCGCGGCAGGCATCTGGAGCCTCTGGCTACGGTATAAAAAACGTTTGTATCAGAACCGGTTTTTCCTGCGCTTTATGCTGTTGATGGCACCCTCCGGCCTGATCGCCATATTGGCGGGCTGGTTCACCACGGAAATCGGTCGCCAGCCGTGGGTTGTCTATGGTTTGTTGCGCACCAAAGATGCGGTTTCGGCGCATGGCGAATTTCACATGAGTATCAGCCTGCTGGTTTTCTTTGTCGTCTACAGCGCCGTTTTTGGTGCCGGCTACATCTATATGATGAAACTTATTAGAAAAGGCACTGATAAGGAGTTAACAAATGGGTATTGACCTTCCCCTGATTTGGTTTCTGATCATTGTGTTCAGCACCATGATGTACATTGTGATGGATGGCTTTGATCTGGGCATCGGCATTTTGTATCCGATGATTAAGCAGCAATCAGACCGCGATTTGATGATGAATTCTGTCGCGCCGGTCTGGGATGGCAATGAAACCTGGCTGGTGCTCGGCGGTGCCGGGTTATTCGGTGCGTTTCCGCTGGCTTATGCCGTTATTTTGGATGCGCTGGCGATCCCATTAATGATTATGTTACTGGGGTTACTGTTCCGGGGCGTGGCATTTGAGTTCCGTTTCAAGGCCACGCCAGCGCATCAGCCTGTTTGGGATCGGGCATTTATGGTCGGTTCCATGATTGCCACGTTTGCCCAAGGTGTTGTTGTCGGTGCGGTGATTGAGGGTTTTCCGGTTGAAAACCGGGCTTATGCCGGCGGCGCGTTTGATTGGTTGACGCCTTTCCCTTTATTTTGTGGTGCTGGCCTGCTGGTTGCCTATGGATTATTGGGCTGTGGCTGGCTGATTATGAAAACCGAAGGACACCTGCAACAACAGATGTTTCGTATTCTGCGGCCGTTAGTGCTGTTGATGTTGGCGATGATCGCCGTTATCAGCCTTTGGACGCCGCTGGCACATCCGGCTATTTCCGCACGTTGGTTCAGCCTGCCTAATCTGTTTTTCTTTCTGCCTGTGCCATTACTGGTTTTGTGGTCAGGCTGGAAGCTGCTGGTTGCCAGCCCGCGCCACAGCCATTACATCCCTTTTCTGGCAGCCTTATTGCTGGTTTTCATGGGATTCAGCGGTTTAGGGATCAGTATCTGGCCCAATATCATTCCACCCTTTATCAGTTATGAAGAGGCAGCCTCTCCGCCTCAATCACTGGGTTTTATGCTCGTTGGCGCGCTGTTTATTATCCCTGTCATATTGGCATACACCTGTTGGAGTTATTATGTCTTCCGAGGAAAAATCACCCATGACCAAGGCTACCATTAAAACAGAGGCCAGTTCTTCTCTGTCTAGTTCCTCTTCGTCTAATTCCTCTCCATTATGGAAACGATTGGGCTGGATGGTGATTATTTGGTTTGGCAGTGTCTTCGCACTTTACGCGGTTTCCACATTATTTCGTTTCTTAATGACCACGGCCGGAATGAAAATCAAGTAAACCCTACAACCACCTTCGGGTGGTTGGATTAAATTAAGCTAAACTATGATTAAACTAATCATGCTCTTTTTCAAGGAAATGAAGATGAGATAAATATTGACATGATGAAAATATTACCTGCAACATAGAAACCTTAGGCAACTTAATAGCCGCGTTTTATAGACATCAATAGATAAGTGGGAGGCAAAATGGCATATTCAACGGTTGCTGTCGCTAACGCCTTCATCCAGAGAGCGATAGATGGCAGAATTGTCGATCTTACCCCGATGAAATTACAGAAGTTAATGTTTTATGTTCAGTCGTGGTCTCTGAAGATCTATGACAAGCCTGTTATTGATGATTTTTTCTCTAAATGGCAATACGGGCCTGTCATTCCATCGCTGTATCATGATGTAAAAATGTATGGCGCAAATTCGATAGATAAGAAAATCACCAGTGTGATTGCCAGTAATGGCACGACATTAGTCGTCGCACCCATCGTGCCGGACAGTGATGTTACAACGAACCAATTAATCGATAAAATCGTCGAAGTCTACGGCCCTCTGCGCGGTGCGCAATTATCCTATCTGACCCACGAACCCAAAACGGCATGGTCTTTAACCGCTGTCAACGGCGCTGTAATGAGCAATGAGCTGTTAAAGAAATGTATTGAGTGAATGAATTCCGGACTTGAAAGGTGGCGGGTATATGAAAAAAACTTCACTCAGTGATATCGCACTCCCTCACGAAATCCATGAAATCCCGGATGCAGATTCAGACGTTGATAATTTAACCGACAGTGAATCCGCATCAGAAATCGGCAATACGGATATTAATGAATCGCTCTTGCGGCAGGATATTGAAGATAGAAAAGCGGACCGGGCGTTAAGAAAGGAATTTGGTGATAAAGCCTATAAAGTCGCCATCATTACGTTATGTGGCTGGGCCGTTTTACTGGCGCTCTATGGCGGTTTTCGGATATTCCAAATCGATATTTTTCCTGTCAATGTCATGCTGGCGATCACGACGGCGGTAACGCTGAATGTCTTTGCCGCTTTTTTGGGCGTGATCCGAGGTTTATTTCCGCCCGCTAAAAAACCGTAATCCCCTTTATCTTTCAGCTTAAAAGATAAAGGGGAGTTTGATGTTACTTCACTCTATATTGCGCTTCTGCCTCGGTGAAACGCTGTTGGGTTGCCTGACTCGGCGCTTTACCCAACAAACTCACCACGATAATCGCCGCAGAGGCAAAAATAAATCCTGGAATAATTTCATATAAGCCAAACCACTTATACTCCATCCATACCAGCACAGTGACTGCACCTACCAGCATTCCCGCCAGCGCGCCATTACGTGTCATCCGTTTCCAGAGTACGGAAATTAATATCACCGGCCCGAATGCCGCACCAAAACCGGCCCAAGCATTACTCACTAAAGCCAGTACTTTGTTATTCGGGTTCGTTGCGATGGTTATCGCGATAGCAGCGACCAGTAAAACCATCATGCGGCCAACCCATACCAGCTCTTTTTCACTGGCTTTCGTGCGGATAAAGGCTTTGTAGAAGTCTTCTGTCAACGCACTGGAACACACCAGCAACTGGCAGCTTAACGTACTCATCACCGCCGCCAGCACGGCGGATAACAGAATACCCGTGATCCACGGATTGAACAGAATCACGCCCAGCTCCATAAAGATCCGCTCATGGTTTTGCATCACGCCCGCTGACTGCTCCGGGTGTACATTAAAGTAAGCAATTCCAAAGAAACCGACGGCTGACGTTCCTGCAAGGCACAAGAACATCCACGTCATACTGATGCGACGGGCTTTATGAATCGTTTGATGGGAATCCGCCGCCATAAAACGCGCCAGAATATGCGGCTGCCCGAAATAGCCCAATCCCCAGCCCAACAGCGAAATAATCGCAACAAAGTTCAGGTTTTTGAACATATCAAGATACGCCGGGTTTTTCGCCTCGATAATCTGGACTGCGGTATCAACGCCGCCCAGTTTGAACAGGATCAGAATCGGCACCAGTAACAGGGCAAAAATCATCAGAGTTGCCTGTACGGTATCCGTCCAGCTCACGGCCAAAAAACCACCCAAGAACGTGTAAGCAATGGTTGCCAGTGCCCCTAACCAGATGGCTTTGTCGTAGCTCATGCCAAAGGTATTTTCGAACAACAGCCCGCCTGCCACCACACCGGATGCGCAGTAGATGGTAAAGAAAATCAGGATAACGACGGCAGAAATAATACGCAGGAGCTTACTTTTGTCTTCGAAGCGATTGGTGAAATAATCGGGTAACGTTAACGCGTTATTATTCACTTCGGTATGAACACGTAACCGGCCGGCGATCCAACGCCAATTCAGGTATGCGCCCAACAGTAAGCCTAACGCTATCCAAGTTTCAGAGACACCGGATAAGAAAATCGCGCCCGGTAATCCCATTAATAACCAGCCACTCATATCCGAAGCGCCGGCAGAAAGTGCTGTTACCACACTGCCTAACCGCCTGCCACCCAAGATATAATCATCAAAGTTCTTGGTAGCCCGATAAGCCATAAAGCCTATCAGCAGCATTCCGGTAATGTAGACAATAAAGGTAATTAGCATTGGTGAATTTACTGTCATGCAGGTTCTTCTCCGTCATATTTTGATAAATCGTGTTTTAGCAAGTCGCATTTTTAATAACCGCTTTTTTGGCAAACGTTTTTTGGTAAACGTTTTTTTGATAAGCATCATGAAAAGCTATTTAATGCTGTTCATATTAGTCAATATTCGCCTGAGACAAGATGTTTTCTTAAGGTGATACCCAGTTGTACCTGAAGATTATTTCATCTGAAGCTGAGGGTGATGTTTGACTCGCAATAAATTATTTGTCTTTTTCATTCATTTAAAAAAGCATTTCCCTATCCTAAATTAGCCAAAACATTTTTAACAACCGATTAACGGTTTTTTTATAAGAAACGCCCGTCAAATCACATTTATGACCCCGAAAGTTGTACCTTGAATAAAACAATTGATTAAGTTCAACTCAGGGAATTAAAAATAACTATCGATATATCATCAAGATAAATCATGACTAACCATTAATCCGTCAATGACATCAGCAAAATCAGATTGATTTCACAAATTCTGAATAATAACTTTCAACAAGGTTGCACAAAGTTGCAACATGGATGATATTGTTCAGTAACAACCTGATTAGTCTTACCTATTAAGGAGTGAGAATGGGTAGCACCACTATGGGCGTGAAGCTCGATGAAGCAACGCGTAATCGAATCAAAACCGCCGCACAACGAATTGAACGCACACCACACTGGCTGATTAAGCAAGCCATCTTTAATTATCTTGAACGTCTGGAGCAGGAGGACAAGATCCCAGAAATATCAGTGACTCAGGATAACAAAGAAGAAAAGATTTCCGAAGAAGAATCACCGATTGAAACCCCTTATCAACCATTTCTGGATTTTGCCGAACATATTTTGCCCCAATCGGTGAAACGTTCCGCAATTACGGCCGCCTATCGTCTGCCGGAGATTCAGGCGGTGCCGATGTTGCTCCAGCAGGCACAATTACCCGAAGAACAGGCCAAAGCCACCCATAAACTTGCCTATTCCATCTCCGAGAAATTACGCCAGCAAAAACAGGGCATTGGCCGCGCCGGTTTGGTGCAGGGATTATTGCAGGAATTTTCGCTCTCTTCGCAGGAAGGTGTTGCGTTGATGTGCCTTGCCGAAGCGCTGTTGCGCATTCCTGACAAAGCCACCCGCGATGCGCTGATCCGCGACAAAATCAGTAACGGCAACTGGCAATCCCATCTGGGGCAAAGCCCGTCAATGTTTGTCAATGCCGCCACTTGGGGGCTGTTGTTCACCGGTAAACTGGTTTCTACCCACAACGAAGCCAAACTCTCCAAATCCCTGAACCGGATTATCAGCAAGAGTGGCGAACCTTTGGTGCGCAAAGGCGTGGATATGGCGATGCGCCTGATGGGTGAGCAGTTTGTCACCGGCGAAACCATCGCTCAGGCCCTCGCCAATGCGCGCAAGCTGGAGGAAAAAGGTTTCCGCTACTCCTATGACATGCTGGGTGAAGCCGCGCTGACCGAAGACGATGCGCAGGCTTATATGGTCTCTTATCAACAGGCCATTCATGCCATTGGCAAGGCGTCAAACGGGCGGGGAATTTACGAAGGACCGGGCATTTCCATCAAACTGTCTGCCCTGCATCCGCGTTACAGCCGTGCCCAGTATGAGCGTGTCATGGAGGAGCTTTACCCTCGCCTGCTCGCCCTGACGCTACAGGCGCGCCAGTACGATATCGGCATCAATATTGACGCGGAAGAAGCCGATCGGCTGGAAATTTCCCTCGATTTGCTGGAAAAACTCTGCTTCGAGCCACAACTGGAAGGCTGGAACGGCATTGGTTTTGTCATTCAGGCTTACCAGAAGCGCTGTCCTTTCGTGATTGACAGCATTATTGAATTGGCCCAGCGCAGCCGTCACAGGCTGATGATCCGGCTGGTGAAAGGCGCTTATTGGGACAGCGAAATCAAACGCGCCCAAATCGATGGTCTGGAAGGCTACCCGGTTTATACCCGCAAAGTGTATACCGATGTCTCTTACCTTGCCTGCGCCCGCAAATTACTGTCGGTGCCGAATTTAATCTATCCGCAGTTTGCGACGCACAACGCCCATACGTTGTCGGCCATTTATACTATCGCGGGGCAGAATTATTATCCGGGACAGTATGAATTCCAGTGCCTGCATGGGATGGGAGAGCCGCTGTATGAACAGGTGGTGGGCAAAATTGCCGATGGCAAACTCAACCGTCCGTGCCGTATTTACGCGCCGGTAGGCACGCATGAAACCTTGCTGGCTTATCTGGTTCGCCGCTTGCTGGAAAATGGGGCGAATACGTCATTCGTTAACCGTGTCGCGGATGCCACGCTGTCGATTGATGAACTGATTGCTGATCCGGTGAAAGTGGTACAGGACATGGCGAAATCCGAAGGGCAAATCGGCCTGCCGCATCCGAAAATTCCCCTGCCGGTGGATTTATACGGTAACGAGCGCGTCAACTCATCGGGTCTGGATCTCGCCAATGAACACCGTTTAGCCTCGCTCTCCAGTGCATTATTAAGTTCTTCAATGGAAACATGGCACAGCGAGCCACTGCTGGGAGGCGATTACGCTGGTAACGACGATTTACCGGCTGCCAGAACGGTCAATAATCCGGCCAAATCATCCGATATCGTGGGCTACGTACGTGAAACCACGGAGCAGGAAGTCAGACACGCACTGGATGTCGCAACCGATGCCGAAACCATCTGGTTTGCCACGCCGCCGTCAGAGCGTGCCGCGATTTTAGTCCGGGCGGCGGAGTTAATGGAAAGCAACCTGCAAACGCTGCTCGGTATTCTGGTGCGGGAATCGGGTAAAACGTTCAACAATGCCATTGCAGAAGTCCGCGAAGCCGTTGATTTCCTCTATTACTACGCCGATCAGGTTCGTCAGGATTTCGCCAATGATACCCATCGCCCGCTGGGTGTTATTGTCTGTATCAGCCCGTGGAACTTCCCGCTGGCGATTTTTACCGGCCAAATTGCCGCTGCATTGGCAGCCGGTAACAGTGTGCTGGCAAAACCGGCAGAACAGACGCCGTTAATCGCAGCGGTGGCGGTAAAAATGCTGCATCAGGCAGGCATTCCGCGCGATGTGCTGCAATTACTGCCGGGACAAGGGGAAACGGTCGGCGCAATGCTGGTGGGTGATGCGCGGGTACGCGGCGTCATGTTTACCGGTTCTACCGAAGTTGCCAGCCTGTTGCAGCGCAATATCGCAGGCCGTCTTGATGCGCAAGGGCGTCCGACGCCGTTGATCGCAGAAACCGGCGGAATGAATGCCATGATTGTCGATTCTTCCGCACTGACGGAACAGGTGGTAACCGATGTGATTGCGTCTGCGTTCGACAGTGCGGGCCAGCGCTGCTCTGCCCTGCGTATTCTGTGCATACAGGATGATGTGGCAGACCGCACGCTCACCATGCTGAAAGGGGCGATGACGGAGTGCCGGATGGGAAATCCTGAACACCTGTTCACCGATACTGGCCCGGTGATTGATGCGGAAGCGAAAGCCAATATTGAACGCCATATTCAGGCGATGCGTACCAAAGGCAGGACGGTTTATCAGGCGGCCTATGAAAATAGTGCGGACAGTCAGGAATGGGCACAGGGCACTTTCGTCAAGCCAACCCTGATAGAGCTGGACAGTTTTACTGAACTGAAGAAAGAAATCTTCGGCCCGGTGCTGCATGTGGTGCGTTTCAAACGCGACGAGCTGGATGCGTTGCTGGATCAGATTAATGCTTCCGGCTACGGTTTAACGCTGGGTGTGCATACCCGCATCGATGAAACTATCGCTCAAGTCACGGGTAAGGCGAAAGTCGGCAACCTGTATGTCAACCGTAATATGGTGGGTGCGGTGGTGGGTGTACAGCCATTTGGCGGCGAAGGCTTGTCAGGAACCGGGCCAAAAGCGGGCGGGCCGTTGTATCTCTACCGCTTATTGTCCCAGCGTCCGGTTAATGCGGCGGCGCAAACACTGGCACGTCAGGACGAAAAATATGCACTGGACACCACCGTTCGTACCGCGTTGTTCTCTCCGCTCAACAAACTGGCGGAATGGGCCACCGCGCACAATAACACCGAATTGAGCGCACTGATTCAGGAATACAGCGTGTTAGCGCAAGGCGGAACAACGCGCATCTTGCCGGGGCCAACGGGCGAACGCAATAGCTATACCTTGCTGCCGCGTGGTCAGGTTCTGTGCCTTGCGGATAACGAGCAGGATGTGCTGATCCAGTTAGCGGCTGTGCTGTCGGTGGGTTGTCAGGCCATTTGGGAGAAAGACGAATTACACCAGCAATTATTGGGACAGTTGCCGAATGACATTCACCCCTCCATCCATCTGGTCAATGACTGGCAGAGCGAAGATGCGAACAATGAAAATACGATCAGTGAAAACTTGGCAATCGAAGCGGTGATTTATCACGGTGACAGCGACCAGTTACGCACGGTGTGTGAAACGGTGGCACAGCGCAAAGGCGCGATTATTTCGGTACAGGGCTTTGCCCGTGGTGAAACCAATCTGTTGCTGGAACGCTTATTACATGAACGTTCATTAAGTATTAATACGGCAGCCGCCGGAGGCAATGCCAGCTTAATGACGATAGGTTAAAAATAGCGGTCAAAGCGACCGCTTAAACAATCGGCTTAAAAACCGGATAAAAATAGGGGTTAAATAAATTCCCCTGACTGATATATACCCTATGGATTTCGGGTTGCATCGCTTGCTGCAAGAAAGTCCCATCTCCGGAAGCATAGATAACTATGTGACCGGGGTGAGCGAGCGCAGCCAACAAAGAGGCAACTTGAAAGACGACGGGTATAAAATATCCTTATTCTTCGCCATGCAAGGAATAAGGATTATTCTTTATTCAAATCGAGACTATTATAAAGTTGCATTTAAAATGTTTATTTATAATAAAATAATTAAATCAATCGCTTGATATAAATAAAAAAACTCCAGTTATATCGTTATAACTAAATAAAACACTTATTACACAGTGAATATGACCTAAATAATCAGTAAGTACGCGTAAATAATAAACACCTATAAACAATAAGTATTAATGAACAATAAGCGGCAATAAACATAAGTCTAAATAAACAAATAGAGGGGAATGCGTTATTAACGCACTCCCCTCTGAAATCATTCAGCCTAATAGACATAAAGTTTTTAGGCAACTTGAAAGATGACGGATATTAGCCGCGTTGCTGCCAGCGTAAATACTGCCCATATTTACGTAACGCAATATTGTAGTTACTGAAAGCCGACTCAGACAGCTGTTCACTCAATTTTTCCTGAACTTTTTCTGGTGTAAACTCTTCTTCAGGATAATTGTTTGAAATCAGTATTTCATCCAATCTGCGCAGGCGTACCACATATTCACGCACGGTGCTGTGACTCATTTCTGTTTGTTCAAACAGATATTGTTTAAATGACATAATGTCGAAATAATCTGTTTGGCTATTGCAATAAATTTCGCTACAGAACCGGCACAGCGCTACAAATTTACCCTGTAACTCATTCCATGTTTTGTCATCAACTAATTCTGTCATTTCAGAAATCGCTTCTTTATTCATGACTTGTCCGTTAAAAACAAGCGAAATACGGTCAAGCGATTTATGACAATGTAAACAATGAGTTTGACTATGTTTATAGTCCTTAATATAACGGCTGAGAGGCCGTTTCTTTTGTGTTGTAACAGACATAAGAGATAAAGCCCTGTGTGTAGTCTTTAACAAAAAAATAAGCAAAAAGTTACTCTGGATTCAAACGCGTCCGCAGCCGTTTTATTGCCTGGCTGTGGAGCTGACTCACGCGAGATTCCCCCACATCAAGTACCGCGCCAATCTCTTTAAGATTAAGCTCTTCCTGATAATATAACGTCAAAACCATTTTTTCCCTTTCGGGCAATGACTCAATGATTTCGATAATTCGCTGGCGGAGATCACTTTCCAGTAACTGTTGGAGAGGGTTTGTTTCATGCTCTGCCTCAATTACCGGCTCGCAGCTCTCACCATAAATTTCGTGCCATTCGTCATAAGAAAATAGTTGACTGTTATTGGTTTCTAACAAAATTTGCCGATAGTCTATCAGATTAATCTTTAATTCTTTAGCAACTTCCTGCTCACTGGCTGGACGGCCTAATTCTTGCTCAAGTTTATGGATGGCTTGCGTGACCTCCCGTGCATTGCGTCGCACACTGCGCGGCGCCCAATCACGGCTCCTCAACTCATCCAACATTGCACCTCTGATGCGCTGCACCGCATAGGTGGTAAACGCCGTTCCCTGCATGGAATCGTAACGCTCCACCGCATTCAACAGGCCAATGCCCCCGGCCTGAAGCAGGTCATCAAGTTCGACGCTGGCAGGTAATCTTACCTGTAGCCTCAGAGCTTCATGACGAACCAGTGGTACATAGCGCTTCCAGAGGCTATTTTTGTCCATCACGCCTTCGGCGGTATACAAATCGCTCACAACAACAGACACCTTTGGATAAGAGACTAGATACCATTATCCAATCCCCTAACCGCTACAATCGTTGGAACAATGAAGTAAAAGCGCTTCTTTTTCACCTATGCGAAATTTTTGTTGTCTGCCGCATCCATTAGGCTGTCCTTGACAAATACCCGTTATCATTCGAGTACCTCTAAATGATTAGAGTATTCCTTTCATCACCATTTTAAAACAGTTAAAAAAATAAGGATCGGCAAGCCGACCCTTATCTTATACATAAGATTTACGCAGATTGTGCCCCGCATAAATCATTAGCTGGCTAATAAAAATTAACGCAGCAGAGACAGAACTGTTTGTGGAACTTGGTTCGCCTGCGCCAGTACAGAAGTACCCGCTTGTTGCAGGATCTGGCCACGGCTCATGTTAGAAACTTCTGTTGCGTAGTCAGCATCTTCGATACGGCTACGAGCAGCGCTCAGGTTGTTAACGGT
>JAIRVT010000080.1 GCA_031253755.1 Enterobacteriaceae bacterium | reverse complement strand
ATTGGTTTCAGTTTATCAAACCAATTGGGTTTTTCCGTTGGTGGTGTCTGCCCAAGCGGTGAGAATGGTTGATTTGGTCTGGTTATCCAGTGAATCAATAAAACCACTGTCGCCGATATTGGGGGAGAAGCCGCTCATCGCCTGTACTAAAGCGTCCACAGCATTGCCGGAAAGGGCGCGGTATTCGTGTTCGCCTTGAGGGTCTTTATCGCCCATTTGCGTGATGATATCCGCGCGGTTGTCATCAAAGTAATCGCTGAATGTCACCGATCCCATTGCTTCAAACTGCCCTTGCGCCGTGGTGTCCGGTATTTGGCGGTTGGTCAGCAGGATCAGGTCGTAGCCGCTGCGCTGGAACCACAGGTTTTGCCAGTCGATATTGTTGACGATGATGCGGTCACTCTGTTTGATGTCGGCAACCACGTTATCAATCACATCGCCGCTGACCACAAAGCTGTTCACCCCTGCGCCACCGCTAAAGCGATTCTGGTAGCCGCCGAGCACCAGCAGGTCGTCGCCCGCACCGCCGTTGAGCTGGCTGAATTTCGCAACCGTGTCTGCGATCAGGTGGTCGTTGCCGCTGCCGCCGTTAATCACCGCGTGATAACCCATCAGTTTGATGGTGTTATTGCCCGCATGGCCGTCAACCCGGTTATGGTTGCCGAAGACGGTGGCGAAGTCGTCGCCCGCGCCCAAATCCACCTGATTATTGTTGCCGATGGCGACGACATAATCCTGATCCGCACCCGCATCAATGGCGTTGAAATTGCCTGAAGCGACGATGTAGTCGCGTCCTTTGCCGCCTTCAATCACGCCACTTTCACCAAAGGCAAAGACCTGATCATCGCCGTCGCCCATGTACGCGTAGTTGATGCGTCCGGCCAGCACGGCAACGTCATTGCCCGCACCGCCAAACATCATATTTTCACGTCCCATCAGCACGCCGGTGTCATCGCCTTCGCCGCCGGTGAAAATATTGGAGGTGCCGACGGAGTAGAAGACGTCATCGCCGCGCCCGCCCCAGTAGTTGTTGTTATCCCCCAGATACGCGCCCAGATCTTTGCCGTCGCCGCCCCAGTTAAAGTTGTAGTTACCCAGCGAAACGTGAATATCGCCATCGCCTTGCAGATGCCCGCTGTTTCGCAGGAAATCAAAGGTTTTCTCCTGCATGTTCAGCAAGTCAGCGGTCAGGTTTTCTTTCAGGTTCGTCACCAGTGACTGCATTTCAGCCTGTTTGTCCTGATTGAATAGCGTGGCAAACAGGTTTGGCAGGTTCAGTGCGTTAAAGCCGAAAGTGCGTTCCGGTTGTTCGGCAGGCTTGCCATTTTCATTCAGGGGAGTGTCATTCAGGGAAATAGCGCCCGCCTGCGCTTCGTCCGGTTCTTTGGCTTTCAGTCCGTGACTTTCGGCAAACGTTTTCACGCCGTCAGCACCGGTGCTTAAGCCCGCTTTCAGGCTGTCGAGCAACTTGGCTGGATCGGTGAATGTCTTCAGCTGATCGCCGCTGAATTCACCGATGATCTCCAGCATTTCCCGCAGGATTGCCACGCCGTCCACCGGCTGCCCTGAGCGGGAAACAAGGCGCCCATCGGCGGTGTAATCCACGGCAAAAATATCCGCCAGCGTGGTATCGGCGCTGACGCCAGCCAGATTGCCCAGCAGTTTATTTTTGATCTGCCGGGGTAAATCCGCCGGGCTGAAAGTAAAGGTGGTTTTTGCCATGCCCGTGGCGGTGTATTCCTGCGTCATCAGGCCAAACAGCGAACCGAGATTGGTGTCCAGTAGGGACGCAATATTGTCACCAAACATGAAATTCCAGTTACCGGTGGTGACCTGAATATCGGCGCCTTGCCCGCCAACGGCAAAGTTGAACGCCAGTTTTTCGTTGGCCTGCCGGAATTTATCCGCCTGGCTGAGACTGCCCGATTCAGATGGCGAACCTGCGCCCCCCAGCCATTGGTTGTACTTTTTGTTCAGCGTACTTTCGAGATCACTCTTCAGGCCACGGCTGCTGCGTTCATTTTCCGTATTGAGTTCCGTCAGGCTTGCGTATTGGACGCTGCTGGAGAGATCCAGACCGGACAGATCATTGACATATTTTTTCGCTCCCGCCAGTGTCCATTGTTTCTCCTGTGCTGCCAGCCAGTCAGAACCGTTATGGTGTGACGACGATGATGACGAAATCGCCTGCAATACGCCGGAAATACGCGCAGCACCCTCAAACGGATTCACTAACGGCGGTGTCGGGATCGATTTTTCCAGCATGACAATCAGGTCATTACTGCGGCCGAGATTGAAGCTGATGTTACGGTTGCCCGTAAAGAGCTGCGCGCCTTCGAATGCCTGATAACCGGCGATATCGACGCTGTGTTTGCTGTCGCCATTGCCGATGTGAACCATGACATTGTTGTCACCGAACGCCAGCGATTTGAAGCCGCCGTTGCCGACTTTGATGCCGACGTTGGTCGTTCCCCAGTTGAGCGCGGAAAACTCGCCATCGCCAACCTGTAGCTGGATATTGCCGGAGTAGCTCAGATGCTGATCAGAAGCCGTACTGGCTGGTGAATCACTCGTTTCATGCGGTTTCGGCGCATGGAAGGCTTCCGTATTTTCCGCAATGGCGCCTGTCGGTTCGGCTTTGATGGCGCTGTGACCAATACGGGACAGGTCGATATCCGTTTCAGCGATACCACGGCGAATGTGTTCGGTGCGTGCTTCTATTTCGCCGTTATCCTTCCAGCCCAGCACAATTTTGTTATCCACCAGCTTGTGAACCCATTGTGCCTGCGCATCACGGGTATGTTTGCGCCCGATGCTGTCCACCGCCACTTCGCTGCTGCGCGCCGATACCGTCGTGCGCAGCCCTTGCGCGTCAAGGGCCGAAATAAAGCGGTGCGCAAAGCCGTCACGTTGATTGTCACGAATCAATGAACAGCCCACCAGACTGATATGTTCCGGTGTGGTTTGTTTGAAATCGGCGTGGAACTGTTTTAGTTTCAGCGCCAGTTCATCGGCACCGTAGCCACTCATGCGGGTCAGCTGCTGTACGGTGTCATCACGCCCGTGTCCGACAATCTGCCAGCGTATTTTTTGCCTGTGGGCTGATTGTCCGTCATTGGCAGCCTGTTGTTTCGAGAACTGCGCCGGATCGCCATACACCACACGATAGTGCCCGCTGGCGTCAAGCTGGACGATGACACTGCTGTCGGGATGTTTCCCCGCCAGACTCGCCGCCGCCTGTGCCGCGACCGGATCATTTTCCATCTGAATAATGATCTGACTATCGAAACGGCTTTCTCCGTTTGCGTTTCTTTCTCCTTTTCCGGCCTGTGGTTTCACCGCGATCTGATCCCAGACATCGACGTTCTGGTTGTCAACGGTATGCGGGGTGTTAACGACAGGTTCGACAGCCAGCGGCTTCAGCGAGTCTGTGTCAGGGCTGGTTTCACCTGTCAGGTGATTGGGCTTTTTGAGCGCGGTTTCTGCCTGCACTTCCTGCAAAGCCTGCGCATAATTGAATAGCTCGGTGGGCGTCCAGATACCAAAGTGCGGGCGCCATGTGTGGCCGATCAGCTGATCCGCGCCGCCGGCTTTGAGCACTCTGGCAACGATACTGGAGCAGTTATTGGTCGCCAGTTGGTAACGGGCATCCGGGTTCTGGCTGATTTTTTGCCATTCCGCCTGCATGGCTGCCGAGTCCAATCCCGCCAAATTGATGCGGAACACACGTCCCTGATTCGCCTTACGGGTTTTAAAACCCTGAATATCGACCAGTTCTTGTTCGGCAAATTGGCGGATAACATTCGTGATGCGTTTTTCCGCCAGTTCAGGAGATTGCTGTTTCGCTGCTGCCCGTAACGCTTCGGCAAAGTTCTTGCCGACTTCCAGCATATCCAGACTGCTGTCTTCCCATTGCTGGATAAACGGGCGTGAGATATGTTCCGGGATACCGGCAGCGTTCAGCAGGTTAGGGTTCGCCAGCGCTGCCATCGCAAAGCCTTCGCTGATTTCTTCGAATTTGGCATCAACGCCTTTGGCTGCCTGTATTTTTTCGCGGAATTTTTCCAGCTTGCGTGAGCCATTGTGCAGGCCGAAATTATCCCGTTCTTCGGAAGCCACATCCTGCGCCAGCAACGTGTTTTGTTCCGCCGGTTGGCTGAGGTCACGCCAGCGCAATTTGATATCCGGGTATTCTTCCGAAGAGACATCAAAAATATGGCTCAGATTGGTGGATTTGCTGCCTTTC
Source organism: Enterobacteriaceae bacterium (assembly GCA_031253755.1). Taxonomy (GTDB): domain Bacteria; phylum Pseudomonadota; class Gammaproteobacteria; order Enterobacterales; family Enterobacteriaceae; genus Xenorhabdus. The sequence continues at coordinate 31,799 of JAIRVT010000080.1, read as the reverse complement.
GGCCACCAGCTGACATAGTTTTTCTCGTTGAAATCACCGGCATTTTCCGCGCTGACCTCAGTACGCCCGTGGCCGATTTGCAGGGCAGCGTGCCCCAACCGGCTGTGATCGCTGGGTTTCCAGACAAACAGAGTCGCGCTGACCGGCGACAGTTGTTGTTCAATGGATTGGTGGATCTTTTTCAGGCCGGAAACATCAATTCCTTTGCCATCTTTCGCCAGCTCGCGCGGCGTCAGGTTGGCAAAAACCGTTTCTGCGATGGACTGACCATATTCCTGCGTGACGGCGGTTTTGACCTGCTCCAGCGCGTTTTCCCCGCTGGCTATTTTTGCGGCAATCTGAATGTTGTTTTTGCCACGGGTGACGAAATTGCCCTGTTCATCAAGATACAGGTGTTTCGATGATTTCAGGTTAGCGTTGCCGAGTTGGTTGTACAGATCGCTGAAACTGCCCCTTGCCGCGGCTTTCACTTCCGGTTCCGCAATCGCCAGCACTTCATCCATGCGCACATGAATTTGTGATAACAGATTTTTCAGCGCCGGAGCACGTTCTGAATCCGGGTGCCCCAACAGGTAGCCTTCCGCCTGATGTTGCAGATCGGACAGCTTTTCAATGGCATCAAAATCATAATCGGTGCTGTATTTCAGCTCCTGTTCATAGCTTTTCAGCGCATCCAGCACATGCTGATAGCTGTCACCACGGATTTTGCCTTTCACATAAGCCGCTTCCTGTAATTCGGCCACGGAGTACAGGTCAGTTTTTGGTTTGTAGTGCCAGCCGCCCGCCGCTTTTTCCGCAACTTTTTCCGCAAGGATGCGGGTACGCCCGTTATCATGGGAAATGATGCGATTGTCCACCAGATATAACGCATCCGGCAGTTGTTCGTAATGGTCGAAGTTTGCCAGAATAAAGCGCTCAATGGCTTTAATTGAGGCGTCATCCTGCGTATCCAGCAGAATATTCTTGCATTGTTCGATGTCTGAGCCATCCGGACGCTTGCCCGGCCACGGACGGATTTCAAAGCCTTCGAAATCTTCCGACAGGTTCGTCAGCAAGTTGCGCTCGGTACGCAAGTTATAGAAGGGCAGCGCCTGACTCAGCAGGGTATCGATGGCACTGGTTTTGATATCCAGATCGATCAGGGTATCCGGCTTATAACCGGTCGGGTTCAGGGCAAGGCGTCTTGCCTGCTCTTCAAGGCTGAGAGAATCAAAACGCGCTTTCACCGCAACGCCGGCTTCGGTCAATCTGCGGCCGATATTTTCCAGTGGCACGCCCTGATAGTCTTTCGGTGCTTTGTCCAGCAGGCGAATTTCACCCACCAGCCCTTCGCGCTGTAACTGGCGCAATACCGGCAATTCGACATTCCAGAAGTAGTTACCCAGCCGCAGGCCGCCTTCCGCGATGGCGTAAACATCACCCCGTGAACCGGTGGCATACAGGGAACTCCAGAAACCGGTATTGCTGAGGGTCGCGGCGCGGATCACCGAGTTCAGTGCATTCTGTTCAGCGATATCCGGGTTAAGGAACAGGTCGCCCCAACGCATCAGCAGTTTATTCAGGCTAATCGCAAAAGCGCCGCCTTCGATATCGGTATCGTAGACGACTTTTTTGCCATCCATCTGAATGTTGTCGAGAATATCGCGATACTGTTTGAAGTTTTTGCCTGACCAGAATGACACGATACTTTCTTCACCATGAACAGGCGCAAAACTATAGCCAAGCTTCTCCAGTTTTGAGATGAACTCAACCCGCTTATCCCAGTCATAGTCGATTGTGGCGTCAACGAACAGTTTTGCCAGCGAGCTGCGTTGATCTTTTGGTATTTTGTCTCCGGCATCTTCCAGACAATCTTTCACAAAAGTGACTATTTTTTGCCTGAGCGTATCGGGAATATCGGCATCGACGCGATCAAAACCGGGCACCGGAATATAATTTTCGTTCGCAAATCCGTTATCGCTGTCCAGCCAGCGGTAAATATCCGCCACTTTCTGTGCCCTGATCGCAGCGCCGGATGTTTCAGGTTTATCCTGAGAGGCTGGCTGGGCGCTGCTTTCACCCAGTGCCTTGAGTTCACTGAGCGCGGGATCGGCGATATTCGGTTCTTTTCCGAACGGTTCGGCAGTTATATCACCTACGCTGTCAGAATGCGGTTTGTGTAAATCCGGCTTGCGGGAACGAATCGCAGCGTTGATCTGTAAACGCGCCAGCGCTGCTTTTGCGTCAGTGAGTTCTGTCAGATCCTCTTGCAGATATTGCAGCTCCAGACCCCATTTTTCTTCCGCCTGAGCAACGGACTCAGGGCCGGTATGGCTGCCAATATGACTGTTGGCTTTTTCGCCATCATCGGCAGGATGCGTTTTGCCTGACAATCCGCTTGCCAGCGTTTTTGCACGGTATTGCTGTGTCGCCTCTGATGGTGCTGTTTTCTGTTTTGTCTCAGAAGTTGCCTGCTGAACATGTTGCTCTGCGCGTTCTTCTGCGGTTCGGGCGGCGGATTTTCCGTCACCCACAGCTTGTTCTGCTTGTTTGCTGTGAGCGAGTGCTTCCTGCTGGCGTAATGTGATACTGGCGCGGCTGTCGTCAATATCCTGCATGGCCTGCCGATGGTGCTGTTGCCCGTTGCTGGCGCCCGTTTCAGATTTGGCAACGGTTTCCTGCACCTCATTCAGGCGCTGTGACGAAGCCTGTTGAGCGCTCTCCAGTTGCTGCTGCGCGGTCTCTTTGGCGCTGTCCAGCCGGGTTTGGATATTGCCGAGTAAACCGGCGGCAAACCGGTCGCGCCATTGGTCGCCGGATGCGCCGTTATGTCCAGCCTGATCAGCCAGCGCTGCCAGCCGTTTGGTTTTTGCCAGCAACTCGTTGGTGACGGACTGGGCTTCAAAATGGACAGCGGCGCGCTGTGCCTGACCGTTGGTCTCCATATAGGCCAAATCGGTGGCTTCCAGTTGTGCCTTTGTATCGTAAATCGCGGCGAGCTGTTGCTCTTTTTCCTGCTCCAGACGCTGACGGTCGGCTTCGGCGCTGGCTTTATCCTGCTGCGCGCTATTTGTGATGTTATCCGTTGCGTTGCCTGCCGGAATGGCATCGCTGTCTGGCGTATTCACGTCTGACACTTTACCTTGCAGGCTGCTTTGCAGGTCAGACGTGACTTCAGCAATTTCGGTCAGTTCAAAACCTTTCAGTGAGGAAACTTCCGGCATTCCAATAGGGCTACGGCCTCTGCGTGCGCCAGAGATATTATGCTCTTCACCGTTAATCAGATAGCTAATGCCCTGACTGCCCGCCATGCCCAGCAGCGTCTGCTTGGCGTTATCAAACAGCGCCCCCAGTTTATTGCTCTGGGTATTGCTTTCCGCTACTGCGAGGCTGTAAAAATCACCGTTGCCGATTTGCACGGCCACATTATTGCGGGCATAAGACGCGTTGATATTCAGGCCATCGCCCACGCGGATATTGGCATTGCCGGTGCCTTTCATCACGGCAATATTCAGGCCGTCACCGACACGGGTATTGATGTTGTATTTGCCCCATGCCGCGTTGACGGAAACGCCGTCGCCCACTTTGGTGTTGATGTTCAGGTTGCCATGCGCAGCGGTGACGCTCAGTCCGTCGCCGACCGTGGTGGTGATATTGCCTTTGCCTTTGGCGACGGTTAACTGCGTACCCTCACCGATTTTGGTGACGATATTTCCCTGACTCCACAACAGATTGAAACTGTCACCTTCACCTATCTGGCTCACCAGATTGGCGTCACCTTTGGCGAGCACCACATTACGCCCGTTCCCCACTTTGGTGATGACATTGGCTTTGCCCCATGCACCGGTGTAATCATCACCGTTGCCGATATGCGTCACGATATTGGCCTGTCCTTGCGCCACGGTGATGTCTGAGCCATCACCCACTTTGGTGATGATATTCGCGTCACCTTTGGCGAAGTTGTAGCGGTTGCCATCACCGTAATGGGTCAGGATGTTCGCCTTGCCCCAGACGGCATTGATGCCTGAGCCATCACCGATTTTGCTGATGATATTGGCTTCGCCTTTGGCAAAGCCGATGGTTGCGCCATCACCGATATGGGTCATCAGGTTGCCGATTTTTGACACCAGCAGGCCGACCACCGTGCCATCACCGGCTTTGGTCAGCGCATTGCCTTTGCCGTACAGCAGGGCTGCCGTTGTGCCGTCACCCACATGGGTGACGATGTTAGCCTCTGCCGCCGCCACAACGCCCATAAAGTCATTGCCCACTTTGGTGACGATATTGGCTTTACCTAACGCCAGCACGCCGGTCATGCCGTTGCCGATATGGGTCATGATATTGGCTTTGCCGAACATCGCTGCCAGTGTGGTGCCATTGCCGACTTTGGTCATGATGTTTGCGGCACCGGCAAACAGGCCGACAGTGGTGCTGTCACCGACATCGGTTTCACCAATGTGGGTCATGATATTGGCTTTGCCGATCATTAAGGCCGCTGTCAGGCCGTAGCCGACTTTGGTCAGTACGTTCGCTCCGCCAATCATGGCAGCAAAAGTCGGTCCCTGACCGATGTGAGTCAACAAATTACCGGTGCCGATCATGGCCGCCAGTGTGTCACCATTGCCGACTTTGGTGGCAATGTTGCCTTTGGCGATCATCAGGGCAACGCTCGTGCCATTGCCAATGTGGGTAAAGACGTTACCGAAGGCCAGCATCAGCGCCAGTGCATCGCCATCACCGATTTTGGTGAAGATATTGCCGCCGCCCGCCATCAACGCATACGCATTGCCTTTGCCGGCATGAGTAAAGATATTGCCGACGGCGACCATCGCAGCGAGGGTTTCGCCATCGCCCACTTTGGTGAAAATGTTTCCGGCCGCCGCCATCACGCCTGACGTTTTTCCGTCACCCACATGGGTCAGCACGTTACCCAGCCCGAACAGGATGCCGTGGGTATCGCCATTGCCGGCTTTGGTCAGGATATTGGCACCGCCCAACATTATGGCGGAGGTTGTTCCGTCACCGAGATGGGTCAGGGCGTTAGCGCCGCCGCCCATGACAGAGTGCAGGGAGCCGTTGCCCTGTTTGGTCAGCACATTGGCACCGCCAACCCCTGACCAATTCGCGTCGCCATCACCGATGTGAGTGTGCGTGTTAAAACCGCCTGCCATGCTGATGCGGCTGTCACCATTGCCTTTATGGAGAGAAAAATTGCCGGCCGCCAGCAGATGCGCGAGGTAGCGGCCATCACCGAAACGAAGCAGCACGTTTGCCGCTCCCCCGGCATTGACTTCCAGATCCCCGCGCTGGCTCTGATGAATCAGTACGTTGGCAACGCCTGCACCGTTAAAGCGCAGTTGGCCTTTTTTGCCTTTTTTGATGATGACGTTGGCCCCACCGGCACCGTTAAATTCGGTATCGCCGTAATCAGCCGTATGATCGATAACGTTGGCAACGCCCGCACCGGTAAAAGAGATATCGCCCAATTTAATCTCGGAGCGCAGATGGTTATAGCCGCCTGCGCCGCTAAACCGGATATCTCCCTGTATGCCTTGGCGGCTGATACCGTTATAGCCAGCGACACCCGCGTAATGGATATTGCCATCGCCACCGGTGTGGCTGATGTTTAACCCTCCGGCAGCGCCGGCAAATTCGATGGTGCCATTATGTGTTTTATTGATACTGGTATAGCCGGAACCGCCTTTGACTGTCAGATCGCCACAGGTGTCATTGATGTTCAGATAACCGGCGGCACCGACAACCGTATCATTTCCCCATGATGTATTAACGGTCGCGCCAACCGAACCGATGACGATGTAATCATCGCCACCGTAGGCATTAATGACGCCTCCAACACCGATAGCGTATATGGTGTTGCTGTCGTTATCATCTTCGTATCTACCGGTAAAGAAGTATTCTGTACTTCGGTTGAATGATTTTCCCATAACTAAACTATTTCCTGATGCCTGATACTAAACAATTGAACCAGACTCAGCTTTATCTTTATCTTTATCTTTATCTTCACCTATATTTTGCTCCGGCGTTGGCAAAAAACCGGCGGCAATCAGTTTATTGATTTCGGCTTCCATTCGCGGATCGTCAAGCATACTTTTCACCATCGCAACCATATACATAAAACCGGATGCCGGCATATGAATCACTTGTTTTAACTCTAATTCCTGATCGTTTTCTGCCAGCGCGCCATTTGCCATGCGCTTAGGATCCTGACCGACAAAATAAAGAGAGAATACGCCTTTATTATAATTAACACTTGAGATTGTTTGAACGAATTTTTCAGACATATTGCTACCTATTAATGACTATCCATTAAATAAAAATTAACTTAATGTTAAAGATGTATTAAATGAAAATAAGTTATAACCGAATTTCACAAAATATATCGGTTTAACTTTTAAAATCAACATTTAAATTTTTAAATATTCGGTTAATATAGCCATCGCCTTTCAAGATGCGTATTGGTTTTCATTATAAACAGACTTCCAGACATGAATGAAATAGAAAAATCAACATTATCATTAATTAAATTAATATTAATGATCTTTAATGGAAAACACTCAACTATATCTTATGATAATATAATTAATATTAATGATGATTATCATATCTCATTAAATAAATTAAAAAAAGAATACCGTATAACTATTAAAAATAAGTATTCAATAAATAAGGATATTAATATATTAACTTTGCCGGCCATTCTGTTTGATAATAATGGACATCCTTTTATTCTGGCAAAATGCGATGAGCAACGGGTATTAATTCAAAAATCCGGTAGCGAAAAACCAGAGATCCTGAATAAGAAAGATTTTCTTCATTTATGGAACGGTTACTGGATGAAAATAGAACAAAAGCGTAGCCGGTTTAATCTACATTGGTTTGTGCCTGAATTTATCAAGCAGAAGCAGAACCTGTCTGAGATCTTGCTGTTTTCGTTCGTTTTACAGATTTTAGCCTTGATTTCGCCGCTATTCGTTCAGGTTATTATGGATAAGGTTTTGGTTCATCAGGCGCTTTCCACCTTAGATGTGTTGATCTTTGGTTTGGTGGCTGCCGGGTTGATTGAAGTTATCCTGCGGGGGCTGCGGGAATATCAGTATGCCCATACCGCTAACCGAATCGACATCAAGCTGGGGCTTAAGCTGGTTCGGCATTTGTTCGGCCTGCCGTTACTGTTTTTCAAAACCCGACAGGTGGGAGCGATTGTCACGCGGGTACGGGAGCTGGAAACCATTCGGGAATTTTTGACCGGTTCGATGTTTACCTTGTGCATTGATGTGCTGTTTATGTTCGTTTTCATTTATGTCATGAGCCTGCTTTCCGGCATGTTAACCCTGATTTTTCTGGGCACAATTCCGTTTTATGCGCTGCTGGCATGGTGGATAACACCCAAAATCGAGCAAGCAGTGGAGCAGCAATTCACCCATGCTGCCCGCAATACCGCGTTTCTGACTGAAACGGTTGCCGGTAGCGAAACCCTGAAAAGCCTTGCCGCAGAGCCACGTTTTATCCGCCGTTGGGACAGCCAGACGGAAAATATGGTCAGCACTGGCTATGATGTCCAGCAATGGGACAACCGTGCGGGCCATCTGGTGATGTTGCTACAGAAAGTTACCAGCGCCATGATTATCTGGCTTGGCGCATCGGAAGTACTCTCCCTGCATATGACGATCGGCCAGCTCATCGCTTTCAATATGATGGTCAGCCATACTCAGCAGCCGCTCACCAAACTGGTGCAGCTCTGGGGGCAGTTTATCCGCTCCCGCATTGCTATCGAGAAGCTGGGAGACATGCTGAATTTGCCGACCGAACGGCGTTCAGGGGAAGCCCGCGCAGAGAACGAGAACGAGAACGAAGGCGTCGAGGGGACGGAAACCGCGCGATCCGGCGAACGGCAGGTCACGTTACAGGGCGCGATTTCGTTTTCTGATATCGTTTTCCGTTATCAACCGGATCTGCCGCCGGTGATTAACCGTTTTTCGCTGGATATCCGGGCGGGGGAAACTCTCGGTGTTGTCGGGGCATCCGGTTCAGGAAAAAGCACGCTGGCCGGTCTGCTACTGCGTCTTTACATCCCGGAGCAGGGGAGGATCACACTGGATGGGATTGCGTTACAGCAGATTGATGTTGAGTCCTTAAGGCAACAGGCCGGTATCGTGTTGCAGGAAAATTTTCTATTCAATAAGACAGTTAAGGAAAATATTGCTCAATCGCGGCCGGTTGCTGCGCTGTCTGAGGTGATTGACGCGGCGAAACTGGCGGGAGCGCATGATTTTATTCTCAAACTCCCTTTGGGTTATGACACCGTGATTGCAGAAGGCGGGCAATCGCTGTCCGGTGGGCAGAGGCAACGTCTGGCGATTGCCAGAACTTTGCTGTCCAATCCACGTATTTTGATCCTCGATGAAGCCACCAGCGCGTTGGATGATGAGTCGCAAGCCATTATTCAGGCCAATATGGCGGAGATTGCGCAGGGAAGAACGGTGATCACGATTGCCCATCGGTTATCCACGGTGCGCCAGTGCAACCGGATTATTGTGCTGCATCAGGGGCAGATTATCGAGCAGGGCAGCCATGAGCAGCTGTTACAGCATGGCAGACATTACCGGAAACTCTGGCAGCTTCAACAAGAACTTCGGCAGGAACAGCCATTGAAACCGGAGGGATCGTCCCATGTTTAAGGCTGTAGTGTGTAAGGTACTGAAACGCCTGTCAGGTATTTTTTCACCTGATCGTTTACCGCATTATGATTTTCTGCCGAGCCATCTGGCATTGTCGCAACGCCCGCCGTCGCCCTTTGCTCGCTATACCGCAATAACACTGAGTCTCGGCGTATTGGTTCTGTTGCTGTGGGCCTGTTTCGGCAAATTGGATGTGCAGGCAACGGCGACCGGGCGTTTGCTGGTATCGGGACGCTCGCAGATGATTCAGGCCTATGAGCAGAGCCGTCTGGTGACGATCCACGTGACGAATGGCCAACATGTCAGAAAAGGTGATGAACTGCTGACATTGAATACGCTGGGTGTGAATCAGGATATTGCCCGCCTGAGCGAACAACACGACTATTTGACTGACGAAAAAATCCGTTATCAGGCACTGCTGGAACAACATGATCCGGTATTCGTGCCGCTTTTTCAGCAACAATCGGCGGAAAAACAGCAGAAAATTCTTAATCATTACCAGCATGAGAAACAGGAGTTTGATGCGATGGTGAACGGCATTTATGTTGAAATGGATGTCAATCTCGCCTCCCAAAAGTCCAAAGACAATGATATTCAGGCCTTGAGCCGGCTGCGGCAGAATATCAACCAGCGCTTACAGGCAAAAAAGATATTGAGCCAGAAGAAAATTATCAGCCGGGTGGAATATCTGGAGCAGGAAAAAGAGTTACTGGAAGCGGACCGGCTGCTGGAACAACAACAGTCAGAACGGGATGTTCTGGCAACACAATACAAGAGCCTCGAAGAGCGCCTGAACAGCCTGAAAGCGCAAAAAGAGCGGGAATGGCTGGAGAAAATCAAGCAGAGTGATATGCAGTTGGCGGTGCTGAAGCAGGAATTATCCAAAATGAAGGAGCGGGAAGCGTTGTCTGTTGTGCGTTCTCCGGTGACGGGCACGGTTCAGCAACTGAGTGTGCATACGCTGGGCGCGGTACTGCAACCGGCGCAGCATCTGATGGTGATTGTGCCTGATGACCATGTACAACTCGCCGAAATTCAGATCCTGAACAAAGATGCCGGTTTTGTCCGGCCGGGGCAGCAGGTTACCGTTAAAGTCGATGCTTTTCCCTATACCCGTTATGGCACGGTTGAAGGCAAATTGTTGAGTATTTCCCGTGATTCTGCGGTCGATGAGCGTTTGGGGCTGGTTTTTCCGGCGCAAATCAGCCTCAGCCAGAATCATATTATGGTGGAGGGAAAAACGGTCGAACTGACGGCGGGAATGTCGATTGTGGCCGATATCAAGATTGATCAACGGCGGGTCATCGATTATTTGCTCAGCCCGATTCAGGAATATCAGTCAGAAGCGTTGAGGGAGAAATAATGACAGCAGAAACTTTTTCCCTGAAAGACGGCTCTTCGAACGATCCTTTGACGGACGATCATTTGATAAACAATCAGGCGCTGGATTGTGCCATCTGGCTGGGCAAACATTTTCATCACGTTGCTGACAGTAAACAACTGCATCACGCGCTGGGGCTGGATTCTCTGCTGCTGACAGACTGGCAGTTACGGGAAGCGCTGGATGCTGTCGGGCTGCACAGTAAGTTTGATTACCTGACGGCGGATCATGCGGCAATCGTTCGTTCGAAAAGAGATAGAGCAGCTACGCTGCCTATGCCAGCACTGATTGAGCTGGAACAACGCTGGTGGGTGTTGACGGCTGTCAGCGCCGGCCAGCTCACGCTGCTTGATCCCGTTACCGGCAAACAGTCGTTACGCCCTTTCGACGATCCCGATAAGACCCAGCAGTTTAAAATTCTGCTGGTGGCAGAAAAAAGCCTGACCAAAAAGGAGGTTAAATTCGGCCTGAATTGGTTTTATCCTGCGATTTTCCGGCAGTCAAAGCAGTTACGGGATATTTTCCTGCTGGCCGTTGCGCTGCAACTTTTTGCGCTGGCATCACCTTTACTGTTTGAAAACATTATCGACAAGGTATTAGTCGGCCGCAGTCTTTCCAGCCTGTATGTGTTGGGTCTGGCAATGCTGGCGCTGGCTATCGCAGAACCGCTGTACGGCTTTTTGCGCAATACCGTGTTCGGGCATACGGCGAGTCAAATCAATGCGGAACTCTCCGGCAGGCTTTACCGCCATCTGGTGGGGCTGCCGCTGGCCTATTTCAAACAGCGCCAGACGGGGCAAATCATCGCCCGTGTCAGAGAGATGGCGCAAATTCGCCAATTTCTGACCGGTTCTACCCTGATGTTATTGCTCGATCTGATTTTTATCGTGCTGTTTCTTGGCGTTATGTTCCACTATTCCAGCCTGCTGACCGGGATCGTCATTGGCTCTTTGGTGCTCTATTTCCTGCTCTGGATAACCGCCGGGCCAATTATCCGGCATAAAGTCGAGGCGGAATATGAAGCGGATGCCCATGCCAGCAGTTTCCTGACGGAAGCGGTGATGGGCATCGAAACCATCAAAACCACCGCCACGGAAAAACGCTTTCTGCAACGCTGGCAAACCGTATTAAGCCGCCAGCTAATCCAACGTTTTGCTGCGCAGAAAAGCGGGCTGGCAGCAGGGCAGGGCATTGCGCTGATCCAGAAAGTGGTGGCAGCTTTATTGTTGTGGTGGGGCGTCAGAAGCGTGCTGGCGGGTGAATTATCGCCCGGCGAGCTGATCGCCTTTAATATGCTGGCCGGGCATGTGACTCAGCCGATATTGCGCTTAGCGCAGGTCTGGCAGGATTTCCAGCATACCCTGATTGCGCTGCGGCGGGTCGGCGATATTCTTGATGAGCCGATGGAAAACAGCAAACAAGGGCTGGTTTCTGCGCCTGAACTGGCGGGAGAGATTGAATTCAACCATATTCGCTTCCGTTATCATGCCGACACGCCGGAAGTGCTGGCAAATCTGTCGATGTCCATTCAGGCCGGCGAGTTTATCGGTATCACCGGGCCATCCGGCTCTGGCAAAAGTACCCTGACTCGCTTGTTGCAGCGTCTGTATATTCCACAACAGGGACAGGTGCTGGTGGATGGTATGGATCTGGCGATTGCCGATCCGGTCGCACTGCGGCGCAACATGAGTGTGGTTTTGCAGGAAAGCGTGCTGTTTACCGGCAGCATTGCCGACAATATCCGCTTGTGTAAACCCAATGCCAGTGATGACGAAGTTTACCGGGCAGCAACGCTGGCGGGTGCGATGGATTTTATCAATCAATTTCCGCAGAAATTTGCCCATCAGGTGGGTGAAAAAGGCAGCAATTTATCCGGTGGTCAACGGCAGCGGATTGCGTTGGCAAGGGCATTATTGAATCAGCCCAAGATCCTGATTTTGGATGAGGCGACTTCTGCGCTGGATTATGAATCTGAAGCCGCCATTATGAGTAATATGGCAGAGATCCGCCACAACCGGACCATTATCAGCATTGCTCATCGGCTGAATACGCTTCGTCATGCCGATAAAATTTTCGTTTTGGATCAGGGAAAAATCATCGAATCCGGCTCCCATGATGGGCTGTTACAGCTCGATGGGTTGTATGCACAATTGTGGCGGCAGCAAACCGGAATCATGGGTGAAATGCCACGCGCTTACCGATTGGAAGAGTGACATCAATACTCAATTCCCCTCCCAATGCTGTTACATAGCGTTTGAGCGTTGAGAGGCGTGGATCATGTAACCTATTCGTTATATATAACTTTTCAAAATGATAGGAGTATTCCTTATTCCGCGCGGTGCGCGGGATAAGGAAAGATCACGTTAGATACTCTCACTATGATGAAAAAGCATATATTGCAAAGAGTAAATATAGAACAAAGCGCCCAAAAACTCAGTTGCAGGTATTTTTTAGATAGACTAATCTGTCTAAAATTTGGCGTTAGTTTAAGCGAACTTCAGTTCAATAAGGATAATAAATGGCAAGAGTCTGGTTTTCTCTTCTTGGCTTTTGTTTTTCTGTGCTTGTTTTTAATGCACTTGTTTTCAATACCCATGCCTACGCCGATCAGGAACAGATGCGTGTCTCGACAGCCACGATGCAGGCCGTTCCTTTTGCTCCTTCCGTGAAGATATTAGGCGCCATCGTCGCCAGAAATGAGATTGTGATCAGCCCGACGCTGACCCAGCTGGTTATTACCGATGTTCTGGTGGAAGAGGGGGATCATGTCAAACAAGGTGATGTGCTGGCGACGCTGGAAACACCGATTCAGGATGAGAAAGTCAAGCAGGCTGCCGCAAAGCTGGAGCAATCGCTGGCGCTGGTCAAGCAGAATGAAGCGATGAACAATCAGGCGCAATCTGAACTGAAACGCGCCAGACCGTTAAGCAGTACTGGCGTGATTTCTGCCAGTGAATTTGAAAAGTACAGGATGGAAGCGAATTCCGCGCTGGCGGCACTAAATGCGGCAAAAGCGGAGTATCGGCAGTTGCAGGCGCAGTTGCAGGAGGAAAAAAGCCAGCGCGCCAAAACAACCATCACCGCGCCACAGGCAGGAATCATCAGCGAGCGAGCGGCGACAGTGGGGATGACGACGGATGGTAATCATCTGTTTAAGCTTATCGCCAATAATCAGTATGAATTTTCCGCTGAAGCCTACGTTGCTGACTTAAAACAGATACAGGCCGGTTATCCGGCAACGATTTCTCTTACGCAAGGTTCTTTAACGGAAGGTTCTCTAACGGAAGGTTCTCTCACGGGAGGAAAGCGAATAACGGGTAAAGTGCGCTATGTCTCGCCGAAGATTAACCCTGTCACGCAGATCGGTGTTATCAGAATCGCGCTGGAAAGCCCGCCCGCCGATATTAAACTGGGGGATTTTGGTTACGCGCTGTTTAAACTGCCCTCAGAGAAAATCAACGCCATTCCTTATAGCGCCGTGACGATAACCGATGGCAATCAAGCGAGTGTTTATGTTGTCGGTAAAAATAGGCGGGTAGAGAAAAAATCGGTTAATGTCGGCCGCTTGTTTGATCGCTGGATTGAAATCAAGTCAGGCTTATCATCACAAGATAACGTGGTGGTTTCTGCGGCGCCGTTCTTACAAGAGAAGGATACGGTTTCCATTCAATCGCAGAGCCAGCCACACGATCAACCTCTTGATCAACCACAAAACCCAGCAGCGGCTACAGGGAAAATGCCATGAAGTTTCAATTATCAGAATGGGCGATCAGAAAACCGATTCCTACTATTGTTATTTTTCTGGCGCTGACTATTGCCGGGTTATTTTCTTTTGAACAGTTACCGATTAATTCCAACCCGGTGATTAATTTTCCGGTTGTGGCGGTAACGGCAACACAAAGTGGTGCTTCACCTGCCGAATTAGAAAATGCGGTAACGCAGCCAATAGAACGGGCGGTGTCAGGGCTGCCCGGAATACGACATATTAATTCAACCATTACGGATGGTGTCTCTATTACGATTGTCGAATTTAATTTAACGGTCGATCCTAATGTTGCCGTTAATGATATTCGTGAACAAATTACGCAAATTCGGGCCGAATTACCGCAAACGATCGATGAACCTTTAATTAACCGCGTTGATGTAGAAGGTGGATCTATTCTGAGTTATACCCTACAGGCAAAAAATAAAAACTTAACTGAATTATCCTGGTTTGTTGATGACAAATTAAGCAAGTATTTATTAACTGTGTCAGGGGTGCAAAAAATAAGTCGCTTGGGTGGTATAAGCCGGGAAATACGGGTTGAACCGGATCCGGTCAAGCTGGCGGCATTAAAGCTCAGTGTTGCCGATATTAACCAGTTATTAGTTCAGAGCAATGTCAATATTCCCGGCGGAAAAATGGTGATTGCCGGGCAGGGCCATATGATCCGTATTTTGGGAGCCAAAAATCAATTAGATTATCTGCGCGAATTAAAATTGCCATTAGCCAATAATCAGTGGGTCACGCTGGGTGATATTGCCACTATTGCGGATTCTCATTCAGAAATTACGACGATTGCCCGTTTGAATGGCGAGCCTGTTATTGGTTTTTCGGTATATCGGGCGAAAGGTGCGAGTGATACGGTTGTTGAGCAAGGCGTTACTCAGGCGTTAGAACGGGTGAAAAAAGAGTATCCCGATATCGGTATCAAGCTCGTTTCATCAAATGTGAAATATACTGTTGCCAGTTATAATGCGACCATGCAGACGTTGATTGAAGGGGCAGTATTAACGGTTATCGTGGTATTTTTCTTTTTAAGAAGCTGGCGTGCAACGTTAATTGCCGCCATTGCTCTGCCATTATCTATCTTACCCACGTTTATTATTCTGAATATATTTGGCTACACGTTAAATAGCATTACTTTGCTCGCGTTAACACTGGTGATCGGTATTTTAGTGGATGATGCCATTGTTGAAATAGAGAATATTGAAAAATATATTGCACGAGGAGAAAGGCCTTATATTGCCGCCATTAAAGCTGCCGACGCGATTGGATTTGCTATTATTGCGATTACCATTACCATTGTCGCGGTATTTCTGCCGGTGAGTTTTGTTGGCGGTTTTGTTGGTAAATATTTTGTTCCTTTTGGTATTACGGTATCAGCGGCTGTTTTATCTTCTCTATTGGTTGCCAGAATGGTAACGCCTCTGATGGCTGCTTATTTATTATTACCTAAAAGGAATGAACCTAAAAAGAATGCACAGAAAAAGAATGAGCCGGAAAATAATAATGACAAAACCGATCAACCGGAAACGCCGGTATGGATTAAAAAATATATTGCCATTCTGAATAAGACACTTAAGTTTCGTAAAACAGCGTTAGTGTTGGCGATTGTTTTTCTGTTTGGTTCGTTGAGCCTGCTTGAATTATTGCCTTCTGGTTTTTTACCCAAATCTGATATCAGTATCGCGAAAATAGATATTGAACAGCCTCCCGGAACGCAGGTGGAACAAAGTGATAAAACATTGCAGAAAATGATTGCCCAGTTTAAAGATCGCCCGGAAATTATCGATATTTTTGCCATTGCCGGTGTTGAAGGAACGGCGGGGGATATCAGCCAAAATAAAAGCACGATGATTATTAATCTCGTGCCGATTAATGATCGCAAATTATCGCAAAAAGAATTTGAACAATCACTGACGCCTATTTTAGAAGCCACACCAGATATCCGATATACCTTTGGCAGTAGTGATGGCAACCGTGATGTTTCGATTGTATTAGCCAGCGATTATCCTGATATTCTGGCGCAGACAACCAAACAGTTGCGTCAGGAAATGATGCAGTTAAACGGCTTAAAGAATATTCAGATTATCCAGCCGTTGCCCAAGCGGGAAATCAATATCTCACCTAATGTCGCGGAGGCAGCCAGAGCTGGCGTCACAACCGATGCAATTGGTGCAGCAATCAAAACTGCGACCATTGGTGAAATTAATGCGAATGTCGCTAAATTTAATTTACCTGACAGGCAGATCCCGATCCGCGTTTTATTGTCTCAGGAACATCGGGATGATCTGAGCGTATTAAAAAATATGTATGTAAACAGTACATCAGGCGAGAATGTGCCGATCAAATCCGTTGCAACACTTTCTTTTGGGTCAGGGCCTGACACCATTGAGCGTATTTCCAGACAGCGCAAGGCAGCTATTGAAGCTGATCTTAACGGTATCGCCATCGGCACGGCGCTGGAGCAACTCGATCAATTACCCACCCTGAAAAAATTGCCGCCGGAAGTCAAAAGGGTTGAATATGGCGATATTGAATATATGAATGAAATGTTTGACCGTTTCGCCACCACGATGATGCTCAGTATTCTGATTGTGCTGGCTATCCTGATTATTCTGTTTAAAGATTTCCTGCAACCGCTGACGATTCTGATTGCTTTGCCCTTTGCGATTGGCGGCGCCATTATCGCTCTGCTTCTCTACAATGCCACCATTGATATGCCAGTCATTATTGGTCTCTTAATGCTGATGGGCATTGTTACTAAAAACTCGATCCTGCTGGTGGAGTTTATTCTCGAAAAATCCCGTTCAGGGATGTCACGCAATGAAGCCATTATTCAGGCCGGAAGTGAGCGGGTCAGGCCGATTATTATGACCACAATTGCCATGATTGCCGGGATGATCCCTTTGGTTATCACCAGCGGTGCAGATACCAGTTTCCGGGCACCGATGGCGGTTGCCGTGATTGGCGGATTGCTGAGTTCAACATTACTCAGCTTGTTGTTCGTTCCGGTTATTTATAGCTATATGGACGATTTTAAAAACGTTATCATTCCGCATTTGAAAAAATTATCATCGGTGACTAAAGATGATATTAATTATCACGGATAGATAATATATTCGTCGCTTTTCAATATGCGTCTTATGTCTTCCCGCGATGCGGGAAGACAGCAATCTTATTAGCGATATCTTCAAGCTAAGTGTGTATATATGTTGGCATTTCATAGAGGTAAAAAGTGAAAAAACAGACTGAAAAACAGCGGGCTAAACGCAAGCAAATTGTTGATGCGGCTATCTCCTGTTTTATCGAAAAAGGGTTTCATGCCACATCAACCGCAGAAATCTGTAAGGCAGCGGGGATGAGCCCCGGAAATCTGTTCCATTATTACCCGACTAAAAATGCCATTATTGAAGCGATAGCCGAAGAGGACAGTCAGGACTATGACGACATTCTGGCCGCCTGTCATAATGACCATGCTGATATGGAAAAAAATAGCATGGAAAACAGCGTCATTGCCTGTATCGAAAAACTGTTGGCAAAGCTGATACAACTCTATAACGAACCCGGTTATGCACGTCTTAGCATTGAAATCATTGCTGAGGCCAGCCGGAATCCTGCCATTAATAAAATATTTACTGAAAATGAAAAAAAAGTCCGTGAGCGTTTTGCGTGGCTGATCAGTAAGGGTGTCGAAAGTGGCGAAATTGATAAGCAAATTCATGCTGAACAGGCTGCTTTCTGGCTGATGAGCATGGTTGACGGGGCAATCGGCAGGCAGATTATGGCGGCCGATTTTGCATGGCGAACAAGCCTTGATTCCCTTACCTATATGATACGAAAAGTTTTTACGCCATAACCTGATGCAATCTCGCGTATCACCAGTAGCGACACGCGCCTAGCTAAGGTATCATTGCCCGCTGTATCGTTGGTTACGCCCTTTATCAATCAAATTTTATGGCAAAAGAACAAACGGATCGCACAACACTGGATTTGTTCGCAGATGAACGCAGGCCTGGGCGACCAAAAACAAATCCGCTGTCCAGAGATGAACAGCTCAGAATCAATAAACGCAACCAGTTGCGCCGGGATAAAGTCAAAGGGCTGCGCCGGGTGGAACTAAAACTCAATGAAGACGCTGTTGATGCCCTGAACCATCTGGCAAGGCAGCGTAATATCAGCCGCAGTGAATTAATTGAACAAATGCTGCTGGCTCAACTGGCAGCAGAAAATCACCAGACCATTTAATGGCTTGAATTCAATATACGCTATCGGCTTGAAAGGCGACGAGTATCGCGTGAAGCGGTTTCACCACACAAATCCGACAGACTTATCATGGATGTTTGGTCAAAATAGCGCTTTTCGTTTATGAATTGACATTTATTAAACTGACATTTTCCTGCTGGTTTCAGCGTGATATACACGGCTTAAACATCGACAAAAGCATCGACAAAAAAGAGGTTAATCTACTTTATGGCAGTGATAGGCATATTCTTCGGCAGCGACACCGGCAACACAGAGAACATTGCTAAAATGATCCAGAAAAATCTGGGTGGTGCTGATGTTGCGGAAGTTCACGATATTGCCAAAAGCAGCAAGGAAGATCTGGAAGCCTTCGATATCCTGCTGCTGGGCATTCCGACCTGGTATTACGGCGAAGCGCAATGTGACTGGGATGATTTCTTTCCGACACTGGAAGAAATTGATTTTGAAGGAAAGCTCGTTGCCCTGTTTGGCTGTGGCGATCAGGAAGATTACGCAGAGTACTTCTGCGATGCGATGGGGACAATCCGCGATATTATCGAGCCGCGTGGTGCCATTATCGTGGGTCACTGGCCGACTGAAGGCTATCACTTTGAAGTCTCTAAAGGTATGGCTGACGATAACCACTTTATTGGCCTTGCCATTGATGAAGATCGCCAACCCGAATTAACCGATGAACGTGTTGAAACTTGGGTACAGCAAATCAAGGCTGAGATGAGTCTGTCAGAGATCCTCGGCGCATAACGTATCCAGTCAAAAGTGTTACCTTTTTCTTTAAAAGATGGAAGATAGTCGCCTTTTATACGGGATAATTCTTAAATAGTGTGTCATTATAGCGGGTCGGGCATGGTTTTCATTTTTAAGTATCCATGCCTATAATCTACATCGTGAATAACATCATGATTATCTGACGATACCCCTACGCTCGGGAATAGGCTGCCTAGGAATATAAAGTAACCTAGGGATAAGTATCATAAGTTCACTAAACTCAAGTTACAGGAATGAATCCGCATGACCGACAACAATAAAGCATTGAAAAATGCTGGACTTAAAGTAACACTTCCCCGCCTGAAAATTCTAGAAGTGCTACAGGACCCAGAATGCCATCATGTCAGTGCGGAAGATCTCTACAAAAAACTGATTGATATCGGTGAAGAGATTGGCCTCGCTACTGTCTATCGTGTGTTGAACCAGTTTGATGATGCCGGCATTGTTACACGCCACAATTTTGAAGGCGGTAAGTCGGTTTTTGAACTCACTCAGCAACATCATCATGATCATCTGATTTGCCTTGACTGTGGCAAAGTGATCGAGTTCAGTGATGAATCCATCGAAGAACGCCAGAAAGATATTGCTACGCGTTATGGAATCAAGCTGTCGAACCATAGTCTTTACTTATATGGTCACTGTAGTGATGGTGATTGCCGTACAGACAGTACCGTACATGATAAAAAATAGCATGATGAGAAAGCACAGTAATAAGCTATCTCTGTTGCTCACATCTGCCTGACTTATCAAAAAAGCGGCTGCCGATTAATCTGAGTTAATCGGCAGCTTGCTTTATACCCGTCGTCTTTAGTTCTGCTGTAACGTCTCAACCCGGCTGAAACGCTTACCATCCGGGCTAACAGAACGGATTTTCACGTTACCCTCAACCGCTGTGCCATCAATAGACGGCCGTTGTCTGTCATCATAGGTTTCCCAAGTTTTGCCATTATCCCGCGAATATTGAATGGTCAGCCCCGGCAAAGCAATATTGGCTTCCAACATGCCTGTGACAATTCTCGCGCCGGGCACGGGCAGCCGGTAAGCGATATGCGCGTTATCCAGTTTTGCCAGTTCACGCTGCCCCATTAAATTGGCAAAACGGCGCCAATCGTTGTTGAGTTTATCGGTATCGACATATCGGGTCAGCCCGCCTTTGTACTCTCTACCTTGCTGATAATTCTGCTCCCATTCAGCCTGATGCCATGCACGTTCCGCCAGCGGTAACAAACGCGGGTAAATCATGTATTCCATTTGGTCATCAGTACGGACTGTTTCATTCCATGATTGCCCTGATAACCCGTATGCCCCCGGCCAATGTTTGTTACTGTGCGCACTGAAATTGTCACCATTGATATCCACTGAGGTTTCGGCATTTTGTGGCATATTATTGGGCGCAAAACTGAAAATTTTCGCTTCATCATTAAAACGAGAAGCCCAATAGTAGCCCCGTTCCTTCGGATTGACTTCATATGGCATGTCCAGATAGACGTAATCAGGGTTAGAAATAATGACCTGATAGCCTTTATTCGCCCAGTCGTTAACGGAATCGTAGCCTCCCCAATAGAGAGTATCCCAGAAGTTGACGGTCACTTGCCCAGTTGCAAAGTCTTTCGCTGACTTAACGTGTTTCAGCCCGTCCTGCCATGACTGCATCGTATCAATACCGTGTGCCTTGACGATTTTGCTGACTTCAATGGCGAAGTAACTCGCCAGCTCATCAACGTCCTTGATCGTGCCTTGGGCGATCATTTTTTGGCAAACCTGCGATTTTGCCCACGGTTTATCTTCGATTTTTTTATTAATGATCCCTTTACCCGGCTCAATCGGGTCATCTTTATCCTGATATCCACCGCCCAGACGAATGTTTTTCGCCTCATCACCGCCAAAATGCCATGTTTTTAAGGGCAATCCGGCTTCTGTGTGCATGTCAGCGATTTCGCTGATCACTTTATCAACGAAGTGTCTGGAGGACGCCATGCACGGGTTCAGATAGCTGCGGCGATCATAAAACTGGACGGATGTGGTATTTGACGTGTCTGTCGGATCGAGCAAACGGTACTCGCTGGCTTCCTGTGTTTTTCCCTGTGCCATCAGTTTGTTATAGCGCGCCTCCATGGATACCACGGCAGCACGGGCATGGGCCGGAACATCAATCTCCGGGATCACTTCTATCTGGCGGGCTTTGGCATATTTCAGGATATCAATATAATCCTGACGGCTAAAATAGCCGCTTCCCATATTGTCGCTGGCTGGGCCTGAACCTAATTGCGGTAGCAAACATTGTGTCTCGCCTAAATCATGACAACGCTTGCTGCCAATGTCAGTCAATTCCGGCAAACCGGGAATTTCCAGACGCCAGCCTTCATCATCACTCAAGTGAAAGTGGAATTTATTCAGTTTATAAGCCGCCATTTGATCAAGCAGGCGTAAGACGGCTGCTTTGCTATGGAAATTGCGTCCGACATCCAAAAACATGCCGCGATATTCAAATCTGGGGGCATCTTTTGCGGTTAATGTGGCAATTTTCGGTGCGCCATGTGCAGGGAGCAGGGAAAGCAGTGATTGCAGGCCGTAAAATACGCCGGATTGATCAAAAGCGACAATTTGTGTGCCTTTGCTGGTGATATCCAGCAAATAAGCGCCTTTTACCCGCCAATCGCCGGTAAATTTGTCTGCATTAATTTGCGTTTCAATTCGGTAACCGTTATCAGTCAGTCTGATATGCTGATCAGCGAAATGCTCCCGAATCACCTTGATGGCTTCGCCGCTCAATCCTCCCAGCTCCAGCCTAACGCCGTGCGATAAATTGACGTCTTGCGAATGAACCGTCAATTTTCTGGGCGTCGGAATGATTTGCCCCCGCAATTGCTCTTCGCTCATGATTGCCAGCGGCTGATTTTTCTCAAAACGGCTTTCAGGTGTCATCAGGATATTGTGATCCGTCGTGGTTCGCTTCCATTGATCCCCGGTAAAATTCGCTAAAAATGCACTCAGATCCTCAGTATTGGTATTGGTTAACACCTTAGGAACCGCATCGCCGGAAGTGGCATACCAGCGCGGCATAAAATCGGTACTGTAAATCTGCCAATATTCTCCGATGATCGGCAATACCACTTTTTCATTCGCCTTAATGCCTGTGAACTTTTCTGTTGGCGTTAATTTATGGAGATCGCCGGTGATATGCGTGATTTTATATTGCGCGTTATCCACTTTCAGGATTTGGCGAATGCTATGAAAATAGAGTGCCCAATCCGCAGAATCAATATTCTGATCGCCATTGGTCAGTGTGATATTTACCCGATTACAGGCGGCCCAGTCAGCGCCTAAAGCGGCACAGTCTGTTCCGTGTGAACCGGCTTGATTGTCTACGATGCTGAAATTCACTTTCAACTGGCTGAGTAAATCCACGATGTGTTGTGATGTCATTTTTGTCTGAGGATTACCGACAGAAATGTTTTCTGCTGTATTACTTTCTGCTGCGATATTTCTTACTGCCGGATTTTCTGCGTAAGCACCGGTTGTGCATCCCGTTGCTATGATAAGTGCCGCCAAGGTACGTAATTTAATGCTTTTCATTAATGACCTCGTCCGAGTTTATTATTTTTTGCCCAGAGTTGTTTATTCAGAATTGTTTATTCAGAACTGGTTAGCCAGAACCGATTATCCAGAATGCGTTGCCTAAAATGGAAGGCTGTCTTGATATCGTAAAACGATTTTGTACAACATATCACCAACCAAATAACCCTACACAAGATGTGACTATAAGGCAATTTTTAATCTTGGCAGGGAGGCTTAATTTTCATTACGTTATTTTAAGGAAGAGGTTCAGGAATAAAATATTAAGCATAAAAAAAGCGCGATAATAAATCGCGCTTTGTTATTTCTTTTATGGACTGTATTTTAACGGGTAGTTTTAATAAACCGTTATTAACGGTGATTACTCCTGGGATATTTTCGCCCAAGTATCACGTAATCCTACCGTACGGTTAAATACCAAATGTTCTGGCGAGGAGAATTTACTGTCAGCACAGAAATAGCCCTCGCGTTCGAACTGGTAAGTTTGTTCTGGCGCGGCATGTGCCAGACCCGGCTCAACAAAACCTTTCCGAATCACTAAGGATTCAGGATTAATCGTCGACAGAAAGTCCTCTTCTGCGCCCGGATTCGGCACGCTGAACAGGCGATCATACAGATAGAACTCTGCCGGAGCTGCATGTGCTGCGCTTACCCAGTGAATAACCCCTTTCACTTTGCGTCCATCAGCCGGATCTTTATTCAGTGTCTGTTCATCGTAGCGGCAGTAAATCGTGGTGATATTACCCGCTTCGTCTTTCTCAACACGTTCAGCCTGAATCACATACGCGTTACGCAGACGGACTTCTTTACCTAACACCAGACGTTTATATTGACGGTTCGCTTCCTCGCGGAAATCGGCGCGATCAATATACAGTTCACGGCTGAAAGGCACTTCGCGGCTGCCCATTTGCGGCTTATTCGGATGGTTAGGCATCGTCAGGATAACTTCGCCTTCCGGCATATTCTCAATCACCAGTTTCACCGGATCGAGAACCGCCATCGCACGCGGTGCGTTTTCATTCAGGTCATCACGGATACAGGATTCCAGCGCCGCCATTTCGACATTGTTATCCTGTTTGGTGACACCGATACGGCGGCAGAACTCGCGGATCGATGATGCTGTATAACCACGACGACGCAGGCCGGAAATGGTCAGCATACGCGGGTCATTCCAGCCATCGACGATATTTTCGGTCACCAGCTGGTTCAGTTTCCGCTTGGACATCACCGTGTATTCGAGATTCAGGCGGGAAAATTCGTACTGACGCGGATGGCAGTCAATGGAGATATTATCCAGTACCCAATCATACAGACGGCGGTTGTCCTGAAACTCCAGAGTACAAATAGAGTGAGTGATTCCTTCCAGCGCATCAGAAATGCAGTGAGTGAAATCGTACATCGGGTAGATGCACCATTTATTGCCGGACTGGTGATGCTCGGCAAATTTGATGCGATACAAAACCGGATCGCGCATAACGATAAATGAAGAAGCCATATCAATTTTGGCTCGCAGGCAGGCTTTACCTTCCGCAAATTCACCGGCACGCATTTTTTCGAACAGTGCGAGGTTCTCTTCTACGCTGCGATCACGATACGGGCTGTTTTTACCCGGCGCTTTCAACGTGCCGCGATATTCACGAATTTCTTCAGGGCTTAATTCATCCACATACGCCAGACCTTTATTGATCAGTTCGATAGCGTATTGATGGAGTTTATCGAAGTAGTCAGAAGAGTAGCGGATATCGCCGCTCCACTGAAAGCCCAGCCACTGTACGTCATTTTGGATGGATTCGACGTACTCTATATCTTCTTTCACCGGGTTAGTATCGTCAAAACGCAGGTTGCACTGCCCCTGATAGTCCTGTGCGATGCCGAAATTCAGGCAGATCGACTTCGCATGACCGATATGCAGATAGCCGTTAGGCTCAGGCGGGAAACGGGTATGCACGGATGTGTGTTTACCTGTTGCCAGATCTTCATCAATGATCTGACGAATAAAGTTAGTTGGGCGAGTATCTGCCTCACTCATCGTTTGATTCCTCAATGCAAAAAGCGCTTTAATATAACCGCCTATAATCCAATAAGCTGAACCGAGAAACAACACTTAGTTAGTGGGAAATGGGTAAAAAGGGGCAAGTTAGTGCTGAAGGGTATATTAAGAAACATAAAATTAACGTTGCAGTTGATAAAAAAAAAGATCTCACTTTGCGTTCTGTTGGTACCGATATGTCTGGTTTTATTAATGAAATCATGATGAAAGAAGCTCAACGGATCAAGGCTGAAAACCGTCAAGGCATGGAAGATGTTGCCCGATTTATTGAACAATATGGTTCATTTGCTGATGAAAGCAGGCATTGGTAAAAGTGAAGGCAGGCTTTTAACCACAGAACTGTCAAGTTTTGGGGTGTTTGATTTTGTTTATGAATCGTTGTTGATAAAACGGTGTTCGAATAAAAGAACACCGTTTATCTTTATAATAGGTTTGTTTTTAATTTAGGGTATTTCTGCTTGTTATTTCTGAAGTCATAATATGTCATTTTTGAAAATAGTTTCATTTCCTATTTCATTCGGAAAATTTAAAAAGCTTCAGATAAAGAATAATTAGGAAAATTATTTGTCGTTATTATTAAAAATGATATTTTCTATATGCTTTTTCATAATAGTGAGAGTATCTAAAGTGATCTTTTCTTATCCCGCGCACCGCGCAGGATAAGGAATACTCCTATCATTTTTAAAAGTTATTTAGCGTGTTATTTTTCGGTGACCGTTTTAACGATCACCGAAAATTCAAAAGAAAAATCTTAGAGTAATTTATTTCATAACCTGAAATAAGTCAGACTTTTTGGCAATAACTTTCTGCTCAGCCATAATATAAACACCCGCATAATTATCAATATTGCTGATAATAATTGGGCTTATCATGGACTTGGCATGAATATTCAGGTAATCAAGATCCAACTTCAATAACGGATCACCGATTTCCACTTTTTCTCCTTCTTCCACCAAACGTTCAAAACCCTGACCATTTAACGAGACCGTGTCAATTCCCATATGAATAATGACTTCAACACCCTCATTGGACTCAATACACAGCGCGTGATTGGTATTGAATATTTTCACTATCGTGCCGGAAATGGGCGAAAATACCGTATCGGAAGTGGGCTTGATAGCGATGCCGTCACCGACGAGCTTGCTGGAAAATGCTTCATCCGGCACATCTTCTAATTTAACCAACTCTCCTGTGACCGGTGCGATTAAGGTCAGAACCGCTTTGCTCTGCGGCTTATCCTCTTTTTCGGCCGGAGTATCAGATTCTGCGCTCTCATCCTCTGTTGCGGCGGCAATCGGGCCTTTGGTGATGACTTCCTTCATGGCGCTGGCAATCAATTCGGCACGGGTACCGACAATAATCTGCACACTTTCTTTATTCAGACGAATAATGCCGGAAGCACCAAGCTGCTTAGTCATCCGGTCATTCACCAGAGCCGAATCTTTGACGGATAAACGTAAGCGGGTAATACAGGCATCAATACTTGTCAGATTATCTGAGCCACCTGCGGCTGCAATGTATCTAGACGCTTCTTCCTGAATACCGCCTGTCCTACGGGCTTTTGCTGCTATTTTGGCATCAGAGACCACTGCCTGCACGGGAGAAGCGACTTCCCGCCCCAACGTCATCAGGTTGAATTTTTTGATGGTGAAGCGGAATAGCACATAGTAAATGCAGAAAAATACCAGACCTTGTGGGATAAGCATGTACCAGTGAACCGCTAGCGGATTGTGTGAGGCAAGGAGCATATCAACAAAACCGGCGCTGAAACCAAAGCCTGCCATCCAGTGCATTGTTGCTGCAATATAAACGGAAATGCCTGTCAGGATGGCGTGCAGAACATAAAGCACAGGTGCAACAAACATAAAAGAGAATTCAAGCGGCTCTGTCACCCCGGTAAAAAATGATGCGACGGCTCCTGCCATCATGATGCCGCCGACCATTGCTCTGTTTTCAGGACGGGCACAGTGGTAAATCGCCAATGCCGCGCCCGGCAAACCAAACATCATGACGGGGAAGAAACCAGCCTGATAGCGCCCGGTAATACCCGGAATGCCTGTTCCCGCAGCAATGGATTTGGCACCTCCCATAAAGTTAGGGATATCATTAATACCAGCGACATCAAACCAGAAAACCGAATTCAGGGCATGATGTAAGCCAATCGGGATCAGCAAGCGGTTAAAGAAGGCATAAATTCCTGCCCCTGTCGATCCGAGGCTGATAATGCTTTCCCCGAATGTGACTAACCAACCATAAATCACCGGCCAGATTAACATCAGAATAAAAGAGAGCAGAAGCATCGCAAAAGAATTCAGGATCGGCACTAAACGGCGACCACTGAAAAATGACAATGCCTGAGGTAATTCAATATGACTGTAACGGTTATAGAGTTCAGCCGAAATTACGCCGACTATGATACCGACAAACTGGTTATTGACCTTATTAAATGCCGCAGGTATCTCAGCGACAGGAATACCTTTGATCATTGCAACCACGGAGGGAGAACAGAGCTCCATCACAACCAGAAATCCGACTAACCCGGTCAGCGCCGCAGCGCCGTCCTTGTCTTTGGACATACCATAAGCAAGACCCACTGCAAATAGTACTGGCATATTGCTCAGAATAGCCCCACCGGCTGCACTCAACAGCGCTGCCAGAGCGTTGTCAGCACCCAAGCCAGTCGAATCGATCCAATATCCTATCCCGCTCAATATCGCCGCTGCGGGTAATACTGCCACGGGCACCATCAACGCCCGTCCAATTCTTTGTAAGTAACTTAAAATACTCACTAACGCCCCCTTAAAGCTCCATTAATGGAGTCTTTTATGCCCGTTGTCTTTCAAGTTGCCTCTTTTGTTGAATTTGTTCCCTTGAAGCAAGTGTGCAACCCGAAATTCATGGGATATATGTATGAATGACATTGATACCCGCCGTTTTTCAGACGTAGGCTGAAATACATAGGGTGTATATAATTATTGTTAAAACGGTTTTAGTCTAAAAAAATTATTTTTCATCGCAAATTAAATTCTTCTCAGATGTGACAAAAATCACCAAAACAGATAAAAATCTGATCATAATATGGCTTATATCAAAAACTTATTTTACTATGAAAAATAACAAGCAAAAATAACAAACCATTCCAATGAGGTTATTATGAGGTTGCTCCCCCTGACAAATGCAGGTGATGTAGGTAGATGGTCTGCTCACTACATTGTTAGTAAAATTAATAAATTCAACCCAACAGCGGAACGCCCCTTTATACTCGGCCTGCCCACCGGCAGTACACCATTGGCAACGTATAACGAACTGATCACGCTATACAGGGCGGGAAAAGTCAGTTTCAGGCATGTCGTGACTTTTAATATGGATGAATATGTGGGTATTCCGCTGGGTCATCCCCAGAGTTACTACACTTTTATGCACCAAAATTTCTTCAATCAAATTGATATCAAAAAAGAAAACATCAACTTGCTTGATGGCAATGCCGACGATATTGATGCCGAATGCCTGCGTTATGAAAATAAGATCAAATCCTATGGGAAAATCCACCTGTTTATGGGTGGTGTAGGTCATGACGGTCATATTGCTTTTAATGAACCGGCATCTTCTCTCGCTTCCCGTACCCGGCTCAAAACGCTGACAATCGAAACCCGCACGGCCAATTCACGTTTTTTCAATAATGATATCGAACAAGTCCCCAAATATGCGTTAACGGTGGGGGTCGGAACATTAATGGATGCCGAAGAAGTGATGATACTGGCGACAGGGTTTGCGAAAGCATCGGCTTTACAGGTCGCCATTGAGGGCAATGTTAACCATATGTGGACGGTAAGCTGTCTACAGATGCACCCCAAAGCCATTATTGTCTGCGATGAACCGGCTACGATGGAATTGAAAGTTAAGACAGTAAAATATTTTCGCCAGTTAGAGGCAGATATTATTAATGAGTTCGCCAGTTAGGAGATCAAAATGTACGCTTTAACTAACTGCATTATCTATACCGGCCATGAAAGACTGTGTGAGTATGCTGTTGTCATTGCAGATGGGCTGATTCAGCAAGTCTGCCCAGAATATGAATTACCGGAAGATAGTGAAAAATACGATTTACAGGGTGCGAATCTTTCTGCCGGATTTATTGATCTGCAAGTCAACGGTTGTGGTGGTGTTCAATTTAATGAGCAGGCAAAGTACCTGACGGAAGAGACACTGCATATCATGCAGGAAACCAATCAGCGTCATGGTTGTACCAGTTTCCTGCCAACACTGATCACCGGCTCTGACGAACTGATGATCAGAGCGATTGAAGTGATGCGTGCCTATTTAGCCAATAATCCTCATCAGGCACTTGGGCTGCATTTGGAAGGGCCTTACATCAATCCTATAAAGAAAGGGACTCACAATCCCGCTTATATCCGCAGGCCGACACCGGAGATGGTGAATTACCTGTGCAATAATGCCGATGTGATAGCCAAAATTACCCTCGCGCCTGAGATGGTAGAAAATCAGTACATTCACCAATTCACTGAGGCCGGTATTATCGTGTCTGCCGGCCACTCTAATGCGACTTATGAAGAGGCACGCAACGGATTCCTCAATGGCATCACTTTTTCCACACACTTGTATAACGCCATGCCTGCTATATCCGGTCGCCAACCGGGGTTAATCAGTGCGATTTATGATACGCCTGAGGTTTATGCCGGCATTATTGGTGATGGTATGCATGTATCATGGCCAAATATCCGTACTTCTAAACGGTTAAAGAATGAAAAACTGGTGCTGGTGACAGATGCGCTCACTCCAGCCGGTATTGATTTGGCAACGCATCCTCTGGAACAATTTACCTTCGCTAATAAAACGATTTATTATCGTGATGGTTTATGCGTCGATGAAAATGGCACACTGAGCGGTTCTTCAGCCACAATGATTGATTGCGTCAAAAATAGTGTTGAGCAGGTGGGCATTGCCTTGGATGAGACATTACGCATGGCAACCCTTTATCCCGCCAGAGCGATTGGTGTTGATAAACAGCTTGGTACGATTGAAGCCGGAAAAATCGCTAATCTGACCGCATTTACCCATGATTTCACCATCAAAAAGACCATCGTCAATGGCAAAATCGTTCACGAAAATATGACTAATAAAAATAACGCTGAACAATCGCGGGTATAACGTCTTATGAGCAATACTCATGCACAGAGTCAAATTGGTAATATCGATTTAGTCAAACAACTCAACAGCGCGGCGGTCTATCGTTTGATAGACCAACATGGCCCGATATCCCGCATTCAGATTGCAGAAGAAAGCCAACTGGCGCCCGCCAGCGTGACTAAAATTACGCGCCAGTTATTGGAGCGTGGGCTGATAAAAGAAGTCGAACAACAGGCGTCCACTGGCGGGCGCCGCGCTATTTCCATTGTCACGGAAACCAGACCGTTCCACACAATTGGCATTCGTCTTGGGCGTCATGATGCGACGATTGCATTATTTGATATGAGCGCCAGAATGCTGGTGGAAGAACACTATTTTTTCTTGGAAAACAGCTCATTACTGGAAAATGGCTCTCTTTCGGAAAATACACAGCAACAGGTGGAGAAATGGATTATTTCCGCCATTGAAGATTTTATGACAAAGAATCAGCGGCGGATCCGGGAACTGGTTGCAATCTCAATTATTCTTCCTGGTCTGGTCGATCTTGATAACGGTATTATTCGCTATATGCCGCATATTAAGGTCGATAATTGGGCGTTGGAGCATAATCTCCGGCAATATTTTAATATTTCCTGTTTTGTCGGCCATGATATTCGCAGCTTTGCATTGGCAGAGCACTACTTTGGTGCGACCCGTCACTGTGAAGATTCAATTTTGGTGCGCGTTCACCGTGGCACGGGCGCGGGAATTATCGTCAGCAACAATATCCTGCTTAACCAACGCGGCAATCTGGGAGAAATAGGGCACATCCAAATTGATACGCTGGGTGAGCGGTGTCACTGCGGTAATTTTGGCTGTCTGGAAACGGTTGTCTCTAACCCTGCGATAGAAGCCAGAGTACAGCATCAATTGCGACAGGGTTTTCCAAGCACACTGGCACTGGATAGATGTAATATTCATGAAATATGCCTTGCCGCGAATCAGGGAGATTCTCTGGCTGTCGAAGTCATCAGGCAGGCAGGGCACAATCTGGGTAAAGCGATTGCTATCGCGATTAACTTCTTTAACCCTCAGAAGATCGTTATTGCCGGTGATATTACGGAAGCGGAGTCTATTTTGTTGACAGCGATCCAGAACTGCATCAACACGCAATCATTGAAAGGTTTTCGTGAGAATCTGCCGGTTGTTGTTTCCGAACTGGATCACTGTTCTGCCATTGGCGCATTCGCCTTAACCAAACACGCAATGCTTAATGGTGTGCTGTTGCAACATCTTCTTGGAGGGTGAATAACCGTTGTCGTCGGTTTTCTCGACAAGATGATTACAACCCAAACAAACAAACGGTTTTATGCCTCTTTTTTAAAAAAAGCAGTTGACGCATCTCTCTGATATACGCATAATGCGCCCCGCAACGCCGATGAAGGTTAAGCAAAAAAAGATGGCTACGTAGCTCAGCTGGTTAGAGCACAGCACTCATAATGCTGGGGTCACAGGTTCGATTCCCGTCGTAGCCACCATCTTTGCGGGAGTGGCGAAATTGGTAGACGCACCAGATTTAGGTTCTGGCGCCGCAAGGTGTGCGAGTTCAAGTCTCGCCTCCCGCACCATTTCCTTCTTAGGCAGTGCTTAAATCAGGTTGTATTAAGATATTTTTCTGATTTAAGTTTTAGCATGTTGCTTTTAGTTGGGGTATCGCCAAGCGGTAAGGCACCAGGTTTTGATCCTGGCATGCCCTGGTTCGAATCCAGGTACCCCAGCCATTTTACTGAAAGCGATATTATTGAAAACAATATTATTGAAAACGATTTTATTGAAAACAATAGCAGCTAAAACAGCAACATTCAGGCTAATTTATTAGTAATAACAAGATTTAACTGAGAGCACTCAGTTGGGGTATCGCCAAGCGGTAAGGCACCAGGTTTTGATCCTGGCATACCCTGGTTCGAATCCAGGTACCCCAGCCATTTTACTGAAGGTTTTCAACAAAATTTACGGTTAACGTAAATGGCTACGTAGCTCAGCTGGTTAGAGCACAGCACTCATAATGCTGGGGTCACAGGTTCGATTCCCGTCGTAGCCACCATTTTATCTCAGTTGGGGTATCGCCAAGCGGTAAGGCACCGGATTCTGATTCCGGCATTCCCAGGTTCGAATCCTGGTACCCCAGCCAAT
>JAIRVT010000106.1 GCA_031253755.1 Enterobacteriaceae bacterium | reverse complement strand
CGCGACATCAGCACCCATTGCAGCGGCAATCTCTTTCAGACGAGGTGCTGCAACTTTCGCATTAAAACGCTGTACATGAGGCAATAACACTGCATTACAAACGCCATGTGGCAAGTTATAAAAACCACCTAGCTGGTGAGCCATTGCATGTACATACCCTAAAGACGCATTATTGAATGCCATTCCGGCTAAAAATTGGGCATAGGCCATATTTTCCCGCGCTTCCACATCACTGCCATCTTCAACTGCACGACGCAAATAATGGCTGATCATGTTCACCGCTTTCAGTGCGCAGGCATCAGTGATAGGGTTAGCCGCTGTAGAAACATAGGCTTCAATCGCATGAGTCAACGCATCCATACCGGTAGCCGCAGTCAATCCTTTTGGCATGCCAATCATCAAGGAAGGATCATTAACGGATAAAATCGGCGTCACGTTTTTATCTACAATCGCCATTTTAATATGACGCTCTACATCCGTAATAATGCAAAAACGCGTCATTTCAGAAGCCGTCCCTGCCGTCGTATTAATCGCAACCAGTGGCAATTGAGGTTTCGCAGACATATCAACCCCTTCATAATCACGAATATCACCACCATTCGCTGCAACCAGCGCAATTCCTTTTGCACAATCATGCGGTGAACCGCCGCCCAGAGAAATGACAAAATCACAATCATGTTGACGCAAAATAGCTAATCCTTCTTCAACATTAATTGTCGTTGGATTCGGATTCGTGCCCTCATAAACCGCACTTTGTATTCCTACATCAGCCAATAATTTCTGAACGTTCTCAACAACGCCGATCTCATTCAGCACCCGGTCAGTAACAATTAAAGCCTGTTTGTAATCATAATTTTTCACAAACTCAACAGCTTCATTCAAACACCCCATTCCAATTTTATTTACTGAAGGGATAAAGAAAGTTGATATTGCCATTTGGAACCCCTTAAATTTTACTGAAGAATTTCAATCCGTTGATACAAGATAATTGCTTTACAATCTGTCACTTATTCACATCTATTATTTTGACCAACATCAATAACAGCTATTGCCAGTGTAAAAAACAAACTGGAATGTAAGTTCAAATATTCGGTGTTATTCGATCTATCAGTGGCGTCAGCTATCTTGCGAAAAATTCTAATCCGCCAAAATAGATTAAGAGTTATTTATGATTTGCTATAATTTGATCAGATGAGATAGGTGATGATTCTATGAAATATTTTTATATTATGATGATACTCGCACTCTGCCTGATTGTTTCCTGTGCCCTACTGCTGTATCACACTTTTGATGGGGATATTACTCACAATCTGGAGCAAGTTGCTGCATGGTTGATAAAATAGCAACCATTTCATTGTATTTATGGTTTTTTGCCTAAAATAAAGATACCCAATTATCCCCACGCCAAACTCCTTCCATAAAATGTCAACATGCCTGAGTGTAATTTTTTACATAAGGAAAATTGAATATGAGCAGATTGATTGTCGTAACAGATGCCAGTAGTGTTGTTATTTGTTATGCGAGTGCCGCTTCATCAATTATTGGCATAAATATCCCCACAATTTATGAAGAATGGATGGAATCATACAATTCCAATTAAGGTGCTGAAAGAATCAGCACCCTGATACAGATTCTCTATTTAAACAATTACGCCAACCATTCAGTGTGGAATACACCTTCTTTATCGGTACGCTTATAAGTATGCGCACCGAAGTAGTCACGCTGCGCCTGAATCAGGTTAGCAGGCAAGACGGCGGAACGGTAGCTGTCGTAATAAGAGATAGCCGCAGAGAACGTCGGCGTTGGGATACCGTTTTGAACACCATAGGAAACGACATCACGCAGAGCCTGCTGATATTCGTCTGCAATTTGTTTGAAGTAAGGTGCCAGCAACAGGTTAGCAATAGCTGGGTTTTCGTTGTAAGCATCCGTGATTTTTTGCAGGAATTGCGCACGAATGATGCAGCCAGCGCGGAAGATCTTGGCAATCTCGCCATAATTCAGATCCCAGTTGTATTCGTCCGAAGATGTTTTCAACTGTTGGAAACCTTGGGCGTAAGAAACGATCTTACCTAAGTACAAGGCACGGCGGATTTTTTCAATAAATTCGGCTTTATCACCAGTAAATGGCTGCGCTTGTGGCCCTGACAGCACCTTAGAGGCTGCAACACGCTGTTCTTTCATTGAAGAGATATAACGTGCGAAAACAGATTCAGTGATCAGCGTGACCGGAACGCCCAGATCCAAAGAGCTCTGACTGGTCCATTTTCCGGTGCCTTTATTAGCGGCTTCATCCAGAATCACGTCAACCAGATAGTTGCCTTCTTCATCTTGCTTGCGGAAAATGTCGGCGGTAATTTCAATCAGGTAACTACTCAGTTCACCCTGATTCCAATTACTGAAGACATCGGCCAGCTCCTGATTACTCAGGTTCAGCGAATGTTTCAACAGAGAATAGGCTTCAGCAATAAGCTGCATATCACCGTACTCAATGCCATTATGAACCATTTTTACATAGTGGCCGGCGCCGTCTGAACCAATATAAGTCACACAAGGTTCACCATCTACCTGAGCCGCAATTTCTTTCAAAATTGGTGCGACCAGCTCATAGGCTTCTTTCTGTCCACCCGGCATGATTGAAGGACCTTTTAATGCGCCTTCTTCTCCGCCTGAAACCCCTGTACCAATGAAGTTAAAACCCTGAGCGGACAATTCACGGTTGCGGCGAATGGTATCCTGAAAATAGGTATTGCCGCCATCGATCAGAATGTCACCTTTATCCAAATGCGGCGTCAGAGATGCAATGGTTTTATCCGTAGCTTCGCCTGCTTTGACCATCAACAGAATACGACGCGGCTTTTCCAGCGAATCGACAAACTCTTCAATGGAATAACTTGGAACTAATTTTTTCCCTGGATTTTCAGCAATAACTTCATCAGTTTTATCGCTGGAACGGTTGAAGATAGATACAGAGTAACCACGGCTTTCAATATTCAGTGCCAGATTACGCCCCATAACCGCCATACCGACAACACCGATCTGTTGTTTGGACATGAAGAACTCCCGTCTGATAATGACTGTTGCCTACCAAAAAGTTGTACATATAACAATATCGCGTACAACAAAATATAGTAGACAATTTGTTAATGAGATCACATGTTAACTCATGAGTGGCTATCGGGGATAGTTATTGATGCTATCGATGACGCCATACTGTTTTTTTGCTGAAAAAATTTCCAACAGGAATAAATCATCTATTGATATTTTAGCAGTCAATCCTCATTATTCTGAAGTCGACACAAGCTGTCATGCTAAAAGGTAATATAAACTGTATGGAATGGATCGCTGATCCAACGATATGGGCCGGTCTGGTCACACTTATCGTTTTAGAAATTGTTCTCGGAATTGACAACTTAATATTTATTGCCATTCTGGCTGACAAACTACCTGAAAAACAGAGAGATAAAGCCCGTCTCACTGGCTTGACCTGTGCTCTGTTGATGAGGTTGCTCTTATTGTCCAGCCTCTCCTGGATTATGACCCTGAAGACGCCGCTATTTACTTTGTTGGGTCATTCATTCAATGCCCGTGATTTGATTATGCTGGTTGGGGGAGTATTCTTGCTGTTTAAAGCCACAATGGAGCTGAATGAACGGCTGGAAGGAAAAATGCTGCATACGACCCAACAGCGTAAAACAGCAGGCTTTTGGGCGGTTGTGATACAGATTATCGTCTTGGACGCGGTATTCTCACTGGATTCCGTTATTACAGCGTTAGGCATGGTCAAACACATCGGTATCATGATTGCGGCAGTCATTATTGCTATGATCCTGATGATATGGGCCAGCAAACCTCTGACAAAGTTTGTCAATGCTCACCCAACTATAGTCATACTCTGCCTCAGCTTCCTGCTGATGATTGGTTTCAGTCTGGTCGCGGAAAGCTTCCATTATGCCATTCCAAAAGGCTATATTTATGCCGCTATTGGCTTCTCCATTGTCATTGAAGCGCTGAATCAATTTGCCCGCTTCAATCGGCGCAAGTTTTTGAATGCAACCCGTTCATTGCGTGAAAGAACCGCAGAAGCTGTTCTCCATATTTTAAATGGTAAACGTGAAACTGCGGATTTGGATAATCATGCTGCCGATTTGATCGCAGCTCATGAAGAGCCGAAAGAAGTTTTCCAGCCACAAGAACGCCAAATGATTGCCCGTGTTCTTAGCCTTACTCAACGTACTGTCAGCAGTATCATGACTTCACGGCATGACGTGGTTTACCTTGATGTTCATTCTCCTACGGACAAGCTGGCAATACTGTTGGAGCAAAAGCCACACACCCGAATTGTCGTCACAGATGAAAAAACCAGTGATGAACCACTGGGCGTGGTGCATGTGATCGATATCCTTAATCAACAGCTCACCCATAACCCATTTGATTTACGCCAATTAGTGCAACAGCCGTTAATTTTTCCGGAGTCACTTTCGTTACTTCAGGCGTTAGAGCAATTTCGTCAGGCACAAACTCACTTTGCTTTTGTTGTCGATGAGTTTGGTTCTGTTGAGGGTGTTGTCACGGTCACCGATGTGGTGGAAACGATTACCGGAAATTTACCGGTAGGGGGTGAAGAAATTGATGCGCGCCATGATATTCAGGTAACAGAAGAAGGGTATTGGATTGCGAATGGGTTTATGCCATTGGATGATCTGGTGCTTTATGTTCCGCTGCCGTTGGATGAAAAGCGTGAATATCAAACACTGGCAGGTTTGTTGATGGAACATTTGCAACACATTCCACAACTGGGAGAGCAGTTACAAATTGGTGACTATCTCTTTGAGCCGCTGGAGATCACCAGCCACCGTATTAATAAAGTGAAAATCACTTCACTAAAAGAGAAAGACGAGATACAAGAATAAGTTCTTAGTCTTCATGCCAATAAATCAGGTGATTATCGTATGTCATAGTCACCTGATCATCTGGCCCATTTTTTCCTGCGCTATTTTTACCACTACTTGTCTTATTACTATTTATTGTTATTGGCACTGCTATTATTGGCACGAGTACTGTCGCTTCCCTCAAACCAGTCTTTGATGGATTGTTTGACTTTTTGCTGTAATTCATCACGCAAGATAGGTTCAACATTCAGGTTGTAGTGTAAATTATCCCAATGACCATAAACTCGCAGCGGCACTTTCAGCTTCTCTAAGCGGCTAACTAACTCGTTTTGTTGACCCCATCCGCTGGTTAATTGTACCGACAATGCAACATCTGCATCCTGTTTCAGTAAATTGACCCCACCCTGCCCTTCAATATTTGCCATGCCAGACAGTGCAGAAAGGGTTTTGATTTTAATGTCGCCTTGTTTCAATTGTGTATTTACCGACAGCTTTTGTGCGTCAGTAAAATTCTGCCCCGTTGTCGGCGGATTAACCTGATCAGTGATTCGCGAAAAAGATTGCTGAATTAACAGGGGAATGTTCAGCCCATCCAAACGCGCATTACTCACATTGAAATTCAAATCACCTTGCCAGTAATGAGTCATGGCATATTCGTCATAACCTTCTCCCGAAAGATCACCATCCAATACTAGTTGCCCGCTGAATACTGGCGGAAGACCCAATTTTTTTAACAGTGGGTGTAAATCAATATGTTGTAATAATGGTCTCGCGTGTAATTTAGCCGGGTTAACTGTTGCATCAATCGTGGCAGGAAGAGCAAAATGACCGCCCAATGTGTTACCACTTAATTTCAAAACCTCTGCTATTCCTCCGTCATTGACGGCGTTAAAGGCAAAGTTATCGATATCCATCCCCCGATAAATAAATTTATTCGCGATGAGTAACAGGTTGGCATCGAAGTCTTTCAGGAAACTGAGATCATACTTTGACAGCGGTGTGACAGATTTTGCGATCACAGGTTTTGCTGAATTGTTTTCAGCCTGATAATTCAGTGTTGCCTGTAAACCGGACTTGCCTAGCTGATCCCATCCCAGCAAATTGTCTAAATCTAACTTTGGTGACGTGAGATTGATGGAATAGATCGGTTTATCTTTCAGAGAGATGACCACATTGCCTGCCAGTTCACTGTCATTCAGTGTCAACGCCAGCTTCTGCAATGAGATAGATGAAAGCGCAGCATCATATTTTGCAATCGCGCTGCCCGTTCCTTCTATGCCTGTGGGTGGCAGCCCAACACCCTCTAGCTGGTAGTCAAATGAACTGATATCACTCGTAAAAGATTGAGGGTAATCAGTGAGATCAACCGAAGCATCGATTGCAAAATTAAATTCTTGCTGGTTTTTATTAATCTTACTCTTGAGTTCAAAACTCACGTGATTATTGTTCTGACGCTGCATCAGTAAGTTAATGTCCCGCATATTTAACTGCGAATGGCTATCGGTTTGCCAGATTAACAAACTATCTTCAATTTGAATCCTGTTAATATCCAGTTTCCACGCCTGACTGCGGCCAGTAATGGGATAGCCGGAATCACTGTCAGGGGCAATCGGTGCTTCCGGGGTTTTCTGTGGCTGGCTGTCCGGCGTGAACTGTAAAACAGCGCCTTTAAGCATCACTTCTTTGACCGCCAGTTGATGAGATAACAGTGGCAGTAACTCAACATCCAGACGCATATTTTCTGCCACAATAGCAGGCGTTTTAGCATTAGGCGCAATCAATGATATTTGCCCGGTCAAAATGCTCAATTTTGGCCAGACATGCCAACGTAGATCATCCTGCAACACAAGTTGATAGCCACTCTTTTTTTGTACTTGTTTAACAATGTAGCTGCGAAAATCGTTCGGATTAATCAACATGACTAATGCCGTCAGCCCCGTAACCACAACTACTAACAAAATAATGAGTGTCGTCAATAACCTTTTCATGACTGCCTCAATCTTATGTTTACAAGATGATCGTTTTCATCCAAAAATTAGTCTTCGCTGATTCTGCTGCCTACAGCGCCTTTCTGATTTTTATACTTAGCATCCTGACGCCGGTTGTAAGGGCGTTCGGCTTCGCCAGAAAGTGGTTCGAAACTCAGCGCTCCGATCACCATTCCCGGACGAAGAGCCAGTGGTAATTTGCCTGAATTATAGAATTCCAGAACAATTTGCCCCTGCCAGCCCGGATCAATCCGGTGCGCCGTAACATGAACCATCAGACCAAGACGCGCCAGAGATGAACGCCCATCCAGCCAACCCACCAGATTAGCAGGCAGAGTGACGGATTCCAGTGTGACGGCTAACGCCAATTCGCCGGGATGCAGAAAAAAAGCCTCGCCATCCGGCAGGCTTATTTCATCACTCATGACCCGATCAAGCGCTGCATTGACCTCAGCCTTCGGACCACTTAAATCAATATAGGCAGCGGTATGACCACGAAAAACGCGAAACTGATTCCCAAGGCAAACATCCGCCGTTGCCCCATTAATACGTTCGAGGGGAGGACGAGGAGTGATTACCAGCTTACCTTCATCAAGCCATTTAACAATGTCACGGTCACAGAGTCGCATTACTTCCTCTCAAAATACAATGATACTTATGAATGCCTGTACAACAGGTTATTCGTAAAATTGGCCAATTTTAGCTTTCAGTATGTCGATAGCCACACGGTTTTTACCACCACGGGGAACAATAATATCAGCGTATTGTTTTGATGGTTCGATGAATTGCAGGAACATCGGACGAACCGTTTTCTGATACTGTTCCATAACGGAATCCAGTGAACGCCCACGTTCATTAACATCGCGCTTAATACGGCGCATCAGGCAGATATCCAGCGGTGTATCGACAAAAATAGAGAAATCCAATTCCTGACGCAAACGCTTATCGGTTAATAATAGAATACCTTCGAGGATAATAACCCTTTTTGGTTCAAAATGAATGGCTTCTGGTTTGCGGGTGTGTACAACGTAGTCGTATTGCGGCAATTGGATGGATTTTCCGGCTTTTAGTGCCTGAAGGTGTTCGAACAGTAAATTGTGATCCATGGAACTCGGATGGTCATAATTGACTTTATGGCGTTCTTCCATCGGGGTATTGGTTTGATCTTTGTAGTAGCAATCTTCAGGAATGACGCCGATATTGTGATCACCAACCTGTGCCCGTAACTCTCGATAAAGTGTACTGGCAATAAGGCTTTTGCCTGAGGCGGAGGCACCTGCGATGCCTATGATTGTACACTTATGTGCTTCATCAGCCATGATAAAAATAACCTGGTTAAAAAGAAAAAATAAAGTGGGAAAATAGCATCTTATTGAAACTATGTTTGGCGGATTATAGGGAGTTAGCAGCCTCTATGCTAGCGTAAACGGGACAAGCTTCGCTTTTTTCGATACGCTTCGCATAAAAATGCAACAGTGGCATCACTAAAAATAAGCAATCGATTCCCAAAAGAGTGCTAAAACCACACAAAAAGACCCTGTATCCGATTTACGAGTATGGATATTAACTACTTGGATAAGGTATTAGTGGCAGGATTTAAGACATTGGGCAAGAAGTGAACTATCACGCTCTTGCCCTGTAAAAAACGCCGCCTTATGAAAATAATTCATTAAAACGACGTTTAATTGAGGGATTTCCATTCAAAAACGTAAATTAAACTGCTCTAAACGAAATTTCAGCTGGAATTTTTTCGCCCTGCCAGTACATCTGGGCAGAGATATTCGCGGCAATGTCGCGATAAATATCGGCAAATTCACTGTCAGGCTGACGGATAACCGTGGGCTCTCCACGATCAAGATCTTCGCGCAGTGAGATATGCAGCGGGATCTTGCCCAATAATCGGCAATGGTATTTTTCCGCCAGCCTTTCTGCACCGCCCGTGCCAAAAATCGGCTCATGATGCCCGCAGTTGCTGCAAACATGTATGCTCATATTCTCGATAATACCCAATACCGGCACATTGACTTTCTGGAACATGACAATCCCTTTCATCGCATCAATCAGCGCAATATCCTGCGGTGTCGTGACCACCAACGCTCCGGTTACCGGAATGTTCTGGGATAGCGTCAACTGGATATCTCCGGTTCCCGGCGGCATATCAATGACCAGATAATCCAGATCCGGCCACAAGGTATCCTGTAACATCTGCATCAGCGCTTTACTCGCCATCGGGCCACGCCACACCATCGCGTTATCGTCAGTTACCAGATAACCAATCGAGTTAGTCGCCATGCCATGCATCATAATTGGTGCCATATGCTGACCATCCGGTGAAGTCGGGCGCTCATTGGCTGTGCCCAGCATATTGGGAACCGACGGGCCGTAGATATCGGCATCCAGAATGCCCACTTTTGCTCCCTGCTGCGCCAAAGCTAGTGCCAGATTAACTGCTGTGCTGGATTTACCCACGCCACCTTTACCCGAACTGACTGCCAGAATATTGCGTACACCATTCACACCGGGCAAATTGTTAGCACGGCGTAAAGTACAAATATTATGGGAAAGCCGCCACTCAACACCTTTTGCGTGAGTTGCAGCCTGTAAAAGCGCAGAAGTTTCTTCTTTGAGTGTTTCAAAAGCCCGTTTCCAAACGAACGGCATCATTACTTCAATATGAAGTATTCCATCCAACATTGTGCAATGGTGCAGTGCTTTTAACGTGACCAAATCTTGCTCTAGTGTCGGATGCTTGAACGCTGCCAATATTTTCGCAACGCTCTCTTTTAGCAGGTCAGGATTGGTCTGCTCAGGGGATCGTGAGTTCATCCCGGCTCCTTTAATTTATCGTTTTCAACCTAAAAACCGCTCAAGCATCATAACAGAATCGTAACCGTGTTGAAGATCTTTGCCCTAGCAGCAATGCTTCTTATCAGGTAACATCGAAAACCCTTTTCTACTTACTTATGGAAACAAGATCCTAACCATGTCTCAAGTCGCGAAAAAACTATTGGTGACCTGTGCGTTGCCTTATGCTAACGGTCCTATCCATCTCGGTCACATCTTAGAACACATTCAGGCTGATATTTGGGTTCGTTATCATCGAATGCGCGGCAAAGAGGTTCACTTTGTCTGTGCTGATGATGCCCATGGTACGCCTATTATGCTGAAAGCCCAGCAAAGTGGGGTCTCGCCGGAAGAAATGATCGCCAAAGTGAGCCAGGAGCATCAGCGGGATTTTGCCGGTTTTGCGATCAGTTATGATAACTACCACTCCACACACAGTGACGAAAACAGGGCACTTGCTTCTCATATCTATCTGGAACTGAAAAAGAACGGATATATTAAAAGCCGGACAATTTCGCAACTGTTCGATCCCGAAAAAAGTATGTTCCTGCCGGATCGTTTCGTTAAAGGCACCTGCCCGAAATGTAAAGCGGAAGATCAATATGGAGATAACTGCGAAGTCTGCGGAACAACCTACAGCCCGACTGAGTTGATCAATCCACGTTCCGTTGTTTCCGGTGCAACCCCTGAAATGCGCGAAACCGAGCATTTCTTTTTCGATTTGCCTGCGTTCAGCGATATGCTGCAACAATGGACGCGCTCCGGGACGTTACAGGAGCAGGTGGCCAACAAAATGCAGGAGTGGTTCGAGGCCGGTTTACAGCAATGGGATATCACCCGCGATGCCCCTTATTTCGGCTTTGAAATTCCTGATCAACCGGGCAAATATTTCTATGTCTGGCTGGATGCACCCATCGGTTATATGGGCTCTTTCCAGAACCTGTGTAACAAACGCAGTGACCTGAATTTTGACGAATTCTGGGCAAAGGATTCCAAAGCCGATCTTTATCACTTCATCGGTAAAGATATCGTCTATTTCCACAGCCTGTTCTGGCCAGCAATGCTGGAAGGCAGCCATTACCGCAAACCCACGAATGTGTTTGTTCACGGTTATGTGACAGTGAATGGCACCAAGATGTCCAAATCCCGTGGAACGTTTATTAAATCTGAAACGTACCTGAAACATCTGGATGCGGATTGTCTGCGTTATTACTATGCGGCCAAACTTTCTTCCCGAATTGATGATATTGACCTGAACCTGGAAGACTTTGTTCAGCGTGTAAACAGCGATATCGTGAATAAAGTCGTCAATCTGGCTTCCCGTAATGCCGGTTTCATC
Organism: Enterobacteriaceae bacterium; assembly: GCA_031253755.1. GTDB lineage: Bacteria > Pseudomonadota > Gammaproteobacteria > Enterobacterales > Enterobacteriaceae > Xenorhabdus. The sequence continues at coordinate 31,702 of JAIRVT010000106.1, read as the reverse complement.
AATAAGCGCTTTAATGGCAAACTGGCAGACCAAATCGCTGATCCTGCCCTGTACCAGAAATTTGTTGATGCTGCGCAGGGCATTGCCGAAGACTTCACTAACCGTGAATTCAGCAAAGCGATCCGCGAAATCATGGCATTAGCAGACCTTGCCAACCGCTACGTTGATGAACAGGCGCCGTGGCTTGTCGCCAAAGAAGAAGGCCGTGAGGCTGATCTTCAGGCTATCTGTTCAATGGGTATCAACCTGTTCCGCGTACTGATGACCTACCTAAAACCGATTCTTCCGGGGCTGACTGCCCGTGCAGAAGCCTTCCTGAATATTGAACTGGCTTGGGATGCTATCCAGCAACCTCTGTTGGGTCATGAGGTCGCTCCCTTTAAGGCGCTGTTTAACCGTATCGAAATGGCTAAGGTTGAAGCGATGGTCGCTGACTCCAAAGAAAATATTGCACCACAGAAAGACAGCCATGCGCCAGAAAAAGACAGCCATGCGCCGGAGAAAGCGCAAAACGGCTCTCTGGCAGATGAACCCATTCAGGATACGATTGCATTTGATGACTTTGCCAAAGTCGATCTGCGCATTGCCTTGATCAAGCAAGCTGATTTTGTCGAAGGCTCAGATAAGCTGCTGAAACTGACGCTTGATTTGGGTGGCGAAACGCGTCAGGTCTTCTCTGGCATTCGTTCTGCTTACCCTGATCCGAAAGCATTAGAAAGCCGCCTGACCGTCATGGTCGCTAACCTTGCACCGCGTAAAATGCGTTTTGGTATCTCAGAAGGCATGGTGATGGCAGCAGGCCCCGGCGGGAAAGACATTTTCCTGTTAAGCCCGGACAGCGGCGCTCAACCGGGTATGCAGGTTAAATAAAAAGACTTAATTCGAGCAAAAAAAGTACAAAAAGTGGGCTGACAAGCCTGCTTTTTGTTTATGTGATGTATAGCACATTTACTCCATTAGTCGTAAGATGATCCTCTTTATGTTGAGGAGTTATACTTTATGTCTTTCCTGAGCGTGCTGAAGATAGGCTGGCAATATCTTCGCGCATTTGCCCTTCTCTATTTGTGCCTCATTGTGGGAAATTTCATTTCAGCTCATCTCCCCTTTTCCCTTCCCGGCAGTATTATTGGTCTACTTCTTCTGTTTTGTTTACTGGCGTTTCAAATTCTTCCCGCACAGTGGGTAAAACCGGGCTGTAGCTTACTGATGAAAAACATGACACTGCTCTTTCTGCCCATCGGCGTCGGTATCATGGATTATTATCCACAGCTCAGTCAGCAGATACTCCCGATTACACTTTCCTGTATTGTCAGCTCCATTATTGTCATGATTACCGTTGCTTACAGCTCTCACTATGTCCACCGTGAACGCGTCATTATCGGCCGCAGTTCCAAAAAACAGCCAATACAGCCGAAAGGAAAAGAAAAATGCTAAGCCATATCTGGTGGTCATTGCCATTAACACTCTTGGTCTTCTATCTCGCCAAAAAGCTTGCAATACGGCTGAAATTGCCGATTTTTAATCCGTTGCTGATTTCAATTGCCGTTATTATTCCTCTTTTATTGCTGACACATACATCCTATCAGCATTATTTTTCCGGCAGCAGAGTATTGAATGATTTGTTACAACCGGCTGTGGTCGCGCTGGCTTTTCCACTTTACGAACAACTCCATCAAATCCGCGCACAGTGGAAATCCATTATCAGTATCTGCTTTATCGGCAGTGTGACGGCCATGGTAACAGGCACCGCGATTGCTTTATGGATAGGCGCAACACCTGAAATTGCCGCTTCCGTATTACCGAAATCAGTCACAACACCGATTGCGATGGCAGTGGCACAATCCATTGGTGGCATTCCGGCCATTAGCGCTGCCTGTGTGATTATGGTGGGGATTCTGGGCGCTATTTTCGGTCACAACCTGTTTAATTTATTAAAAATTAAGACGCCGGCTTCCAGAGGATTAGCGATGGGAACAGCATCTCATGCGGTAGGCACTGCACGATGTGCAGAATTAGACCATGTGGAAGGCGCTTACAGTTCGCTGGCACTCATGACTTGCGGCATTATCACTTCACTGACCGCACCGTTTTTGTTTCCTGTCCTTTTGCATTTGTTCGGCTAATTAACAATGGAAAAACCATCCAAATAGGAAAAATTTGATACAGATTGCTAAAATAATATTTTTGTTACATTAATTTCATGAGATATACAGTGTACTTCACATTATCAACTGGAACACTCACCCTAGAATAACCTTCGGTTAATTTGGAGATTACTCTATGCAAGCACGTTTTCATGCCATCTGGTCAGAAATCACACCTAAATTACAAAAGGCATTGCTGCCCTACATGGGTCATGGCGATTTTCCGGCTATGCTGACCGCTGAGCAGGTGGAATCCATTAAGCAGAGCTGTCACTTTGATGATCACGCGTTAGCACTGGCTCTGCTGCCACTTGCTGCGGCCTGCGCCATTACCCCTATTTCACATTTTCGGGTAGGTGCTATCGCTCAGGGAGAAAGTGGCAACCTCTATTTTGGCGCCAATATGGAATTCGCCGGAGTGCCGTTACAACAAACCGTTCATGCCGAACAATCCGCTATTATTCATGCCTGGCTTCGTGGTGAGAAAAAACTGGTTTCCATCACTGTCAATTACTCCCCTTGCGGTCACTGCCGCCAATTTATGAATGAATTGAACAGTGGATTACAATTAGCAATTTGCTTGCCTGAACGTCCGCGGCTAACACTGGCTGATTACCTGCCGGAAGCCTTTGGCCCAACTGATTTAGCCGTTACCTCTTTGCTGTTGGATGATGTAGATCATGGTTATCAAATAGATACCAATGATAACCTCGTTCTGGCTGCACTGGACGCTGCAAACCGGAGCCATGCGCCTTATAGCCGCTCCCACGCAGGCGTTGCCCTGATGGATGAGCAGGGGCGCATTTATCACGGGCGTTATGCTGAAAATGCCGCCTTTAATCCAAGCCTACCGCCATTGCAGGCTGCCCTGATACTGATGAATATGTCAGGCGGCGATTACCATGCCATCCAACGGGCAACATTAGTGGAAGGTAAAAAGATTGAAGGTAAAAAGATTGAAGGAAAAATTGTAGAAGGAAAAGATAATGCGTTATCCCAATGGAATGCGACTGAATCCACCTTAATGTCCCTCGGCTGTCAGCAAATAGAGCGCCATTTCTTTGTGCAGAAATAGCTGTCCTGAAAGCATTTTGGGCAAAATAGAGTGATTAAATAACATTTAATTGGCTAATTCTGTATGTTATCTCTCATTTTTGCTCATGATAAATATATTTAAGTAACATTTGCTGTACTTATTTTTCCTATCTTCTTAGGATCTGCGTCTACTATACCCTATGGATTTCAAGATGCGCCGCGGCGGCAAGAGAGTTCATCCCCTGAGCATAGATAACTATGCGACTGGGGTGAGCGAGCATAGCCAACAAAGAGGCCACTTGAAAGGCGACGGGAATTTTGCCGATTCTGTTATCGATATCAATTAGTCCAAAGAGTAAGCATCATGGAACTGGAACACGAAAGTAAACGTCCTCTTTATATTCCCTACGCTGGCCCCATTCTGTTGGAATTTCCCCTGCTAAATAAAGGCAGTGCTTTTACGGAAGAAGAGCGCAGCAATTTCAACCTGCATGGTTTATTGCCTCAAGCCGTTGAAACCATCGAAGAACAGGTTGAGCGCGCCTATCGCCAATATCGCGATTTTAAAAATGACGCCGACAAACACATTTATCTGAGGAATATTCAGGACACTAACGAAACACTTTTCTACCGGCTTCTTGACGCCCATCTCAGTGAGATGATGCCGATTATTTATACCCCCACTGTGGGGGAAGCGTGTGAACATTTTTCTGACATTTACCGCCGTGCCCGTGGCCTGTTCATCTCCTACCCGAACCGGGCTTATATCGATGATATGCTGCAAAATGCCACCAAACAGAATGTTAAAGTCATCGTGGTGACCGATGGTGAGCGTATTCTGGGTCTGGGTGATCAGGGCATTGGCGGGATGGGAATACCAATCGGTAAATTGTCTTTATATACCTCCTGCGGTGGAATCAGCCCGGCTTATACACTGCCTGTTGTGCTGGATGTCGGCACCAATAATCCGCAACGCCTGAACGATCCGCTGTACATGGGCTGGCGTCATCCACGAATCACCGGTAAAGAATATGATGATTTCGTGGACGAATTTATTCAGGCCGTAAAACGCCGCTGGCCGAATGTTCTGCTGCAATTCGAGGACTTTGCGCAGAACAATGCCATGCCATTGCTGACTCGCTATCGTGATTACCTTTGCTGTTTTAATGATGATATTCAGGGTACAGCCGCAGTGGCGCTCGGCAGCCTGATTGCGGCCAGCCGTGCCGCAGGCCGTCAATTGAAAGATCAAACGGTCGCCTTCCTCGGTGCCGGTTCTGCGGGATGTGGTATCGCAGAGCAAATTGTCGCGCAGATGAGATCAGAAGGTTTGAGTGATGAAGAAGCGCGTGCCCGCGTCTTTATGGTTGACCGTTTCGGGTTACTGACGGATAAACAACCTAACCTGCTGGATTTCCAGAGTGTACTGGTTCAGAAAAGCAGCGCGCTGCAATCGTGGGATGTGAACAGCGATAGCCTGTCACTGATGGATGTTGTCCGCAATGCAAAACCAACGGTGTTGATTGGTGTTTCCGGTCAATCCGGTTTGTTCACCGAAGAAATTATCCGTGAAATGCATAAACATTGTGAACGCCCAATTGTGATGCCGCTCTCTAATCCGACCTCACGGGTAGAAGCGCGTCCTGAAGACATTATTAACTGGACAGCAGGTAAAGCGCTGGTGGCAACAGGCAGCCCATTCGCCCCTGCACAATATGAAGGTGAAGTGTTCCCGATTGCACAGTGTAATAATTCTTATATCTTCCCCGGTATCGGGCTGGGCGTTATTGCTTCTGGTGCCAAACGCGTGACAGATGATATGCTGATGGCCGCCAGCCGCGCATTAGCCGATTGTTCGCCACTGGCACAAACCGGCTCTGGCCCATTATTGCCATTGATTGATGATATTCAGGGTGTTTCCCGCAAAATAGCCAAAGAAGTGGCGAAAAAAGCCCAGATTCAAGGTGTTGCTACGGTCACTTCCGCAGATGCGCTTGAAGAAGCGATTGATCGCAACTTCTGGAAACCAGAATATCGCGTCTATAAACGCACATCATTCTGAGCATATTATTCATGGGCCTGCTGAACACAGGCCCCACATCCATCATGACGTAAAAGGCAAAAATAATGTGGAAGCGCCTGATTACCAGCCTCGTTTTAATAATAGCTGTTTTCATGCTGTCAGCTATTGCGCTTGATCGCTGGATCAGCTGGAAAACGGCTCCCTATATTTTTGATGATCTCAGGCAACTGCCTGCCAAAAAAGTGGGTTTGGTATTAGGGACATCCAAATACTATAAAACCGGTCAGCATAATCAATATTATTCTTATCGAATTCAGGGAGCGGTTAACGCATATAACAGCGGAAAAGTTAAGTTTCTGCTGCTAAGCGGAGACAATGCCCAGCATAGCTATAATGAACCGATTATGATGCAAAAAGACCTGATCAAAGCGGGCATTCCGGCTTCAAGTACAGTGCTGGATTTTGCCGGATTTCGGACATTAGATTCGATGCTCAGAACCCGCGAAGTGTTTAATATCAACGAATTCACGATTATCACCCAGCGTTTCCATTGTGAACGTGCCCTGTTCATTGCTATGCACATGGGAATAAAAGCGCAATGCTATGCGGTCTCTTCCCCGAAAAATATGATGACCGTCCGTATTCGTGAAGTGTTTGCCCGCCTCGGCGCTTGGGCTGATCTTTATATTCTGAAGCGTAAGCCACGTTTCCTCGGCCCTCAGGAGCCGATTCCTGCCTCGAATACTCCCTCGACAGGAACTAAAGGCTACCCTGCGGTCTCACCACAAGAGTTGCAGGAATTGGAGAAAAAATAGATCACGACAAATGCAGGTGACGCACCGCACGCAAAAATTCCTGCCGGGTATTTTGGCTGGATTTAAATAAACCACCAAGGGATGTCGTTGTGGTGGTGCTGGTTGCGTCACGGATACCACGCGCTTTCACGCAGTAATGGACAGCATCAATGGAAATGGCGACATTACAGGTTCCGAGCAGAGTCTGGAGAGCGATCAAAATTTGCTGTGTTAAGCGTTCCTGCACCTGTGGACGTTGGGCAAAAAACTGGACAATACGGTTAATTTTCGATAACCCGATGACTTTATCTTTCGGAATATAAGCCACCGTCGCTTTGCCATCGATAGTGACAAAATGGTGTTCACAGGTACTGGTCAGCGTAATATCCCGCACTGTTACCATCTCATCAACTTTCATTTTATTTTCTATCAATGTGATTTTCGGAAAATTTTTGTAATCCAGACCTGAAAATATTTCATCCATATACATTTTCGCAATACGCTTTGGCGTATCGGCCAGACTGTCATCATTTAAATCGAGGTTTAACAACTTCATAATTTCGGTCATATGTTCCTCAATACGTACTTTTCGCACCTCAGGCTCTAAAGTCTGTTCACGCAACGGGGTTTCAAGACCACGGGCAATCAGTGCCGCATGCACTAACCCGGCTTCTGTACTTAATGATGACATTGGGTTCTCCATAGGGAATTTTGCTCTAATACTGGTAACTAGCTATACCTGCCACCATTCGGGTTACCCGAACGCGACAGACACATAACTATACCTGTGCAGCTTCAATACAACAAATCAGGATCATTCGCGGTGAATTATTCACTTTGAACGCGGTTGCGATTAAACACTAATGCGCCTGCGATAACCAAACCAATAAATGCGACATACAAAGCAGGCTCCAGTTTCCCTGTCAGCCATGTTGAAATCGCGGATAACATCGGCCCGACCAGTTGCCCAACCGCATAGGCGGTGGTCAGTAATCCCGCCATATACTGCGCGTGATGGGGGGACAATTCGCGGCCATGCAATAATGCCAGTTGAACCACGCACATAAAGCCGCCGCCCACCAGCAATGCGCCGATGATAAGACCGCTCATACCCGGTAAAACTTCTGCCATCAATATTCCCAGTGCCTGAAGCCAGAGCGTGACAGCCAAACGAACCTGCGTGGTGGAGACGTGGCGTAACAAAATCCCCAGTATGATGCCAATCACCGAAGCGCCACCAAATATCGGCCAGACAAATTGGGCGAACAGGCTGCCGGGGAAGCGTTCTGACGCCATTTGAGAAAGGAATGTGGCAGGCAGAATATAGCCGAATCCTGCCAAGCAGTAGCTCCATACCAACCGTTTGATTTTCGCCGTCAGGGTAAACGCTTGGGTGACGGCTCCGGCGACCGTTTGAGGGCGTTGAAATTCACCACGACGCGGTAAATAACGGCTGGCATAGAGACTGCACAGTAAAGCCAGAATGCCGTAAACCAGCCATGCCTGTGACGCACTCATCGCCCAAGATTGCATACCAACTGCTAACATTCCGCTTATCAGGATACCGATGCCGGTTCCCGCAAAAACCGCCGCACTTAACCCCGGACGGTTCAGTTTTGCCAGTGCCTCATTGGCCCATGCAGCAACTAAAACCAACGTCCAGCCACTGGCCCAGCCGATGAAAAAGCGGGCAATGCTGTGTAAAACAGGGCCATCCAATAAGGATGAGAGCAGCGTAATAATGACCGCTCCCCATAGCCCTGCCCACAGACGATATTCCACAAATCGCTGTGCCCGCATGGCATCATAAGAACCCGCAAAATAGCCAAGATAATTGAACGCAGCGACAATTCCGGCTTGGGTCAGCGTGAATTGTGATTCTGCAATCATTAATGGAACTTGTGGGGTAAAGGTGAAACGACCGATTCCCATTGCGACAACTAAAGCCAGAAAACCGGTTAATGCAATTTGAACAGCCTGATAATTACGATTTTCGGATGTGATGACTTGATTGCTCATTGTGATTATTTATCCAGTAATTATTTGTTTTAATTGACATTATCTAGTTATAGCAAATCATAGATGTCATATACACATTTTGTTAACAATTTAAGTTTCCGGCGATCTTTGCCATAATGCGTTCACGTTATATGTTGCCCGCGCATTGGAGTTTTCATGGATTTTTGTCACACCGATTCTCATCACGCCGATCTTCATCAAGCCGATCTTCATCAAACATCAGGCTTAATCTCACTTGAACAAGCACTGGAAAAACTACTGGCACAAACTGCCCCTCTCACCAAAACAGAAACCGTTGACTTGATACAATCAGCAGGCCGAATTACGGCGAAAGCGATTATTTCTCCCATCAACGTTCCTCCTTTTGATAACTCAGCGATGGATGGCTACGCGATACGGCTTACCGATCTGCAAAAAGCTGATACGTTACCGCTGGCAGGAAAGGCGTTGGCAGGAATGCCATTTCAGGGAGAATGGCCCGCAGGCACCTGCATTCGTATTATGACAGGCGCGCCGATCCCGCCGGGAACCGATGCCGTCGTGATGCAGGAACAGGCTGAAGTCACTGAGACCGGTATTCGGTTTACCCATTCCGTCCGTCAAGGGCAGAACATTCGCACCATTGGCGAAGATATCAGCGAAAATACCGCGGTATTGCCACAAGGCATCAAACTCGCCACCGCACAACTACCGCTGATCGCCTCGCTGGGCATTGCAAAAGTAGAAGTGCTGCGAAAACTCAAAGTGGCGATTTTTTCCACCGGCGACGAATTACAGGCCGTCGGTTTACCGTTAAAAGACGGGCAAGTCTATGATACCAACCGTCTTGCCGTTCACCTGATGCTGGAAAAGCTGGATTGTGACATTATTGATCTCGGCGTGATCCCTGATGATCCTGAGAAATTACGTAAGGCTTTTATTCATGCTAACGCGCTGGCAGATTTAGTCATCAGCAGTGGCGGTGTTTCCGTGGGTGAAGCGGATTACACGAAACAGATTCTGGATGAAATGGGGCAAATCAGTTTCTGGAAACTGGCGATTAAACCCGGTAAACCGTTCGCTTTTGGTCAGCTGGAAAAAGCGTGGTTCTGTGGTTTGCCGGGAAATCCGGTGTCCGCTGTGCTGACTTTCTATCAGCTGGTGCAACCGCTGATCGCCCACTTATCCGGTTTTACCACATGGCAGCCGCCGATTCGCCTGAATGCCAAGGCGCTGACGCCGCTGAAAAAATCTCCCGGCAGGCTGGATTTTCAACGTGGTGTTGCTGAACTCAATGCGCAAGGCGAGTTAGAAGTTCGCAGTACCGGTCATCAGGGTTCGCATATTTTCAGTTCATACAGCGCCGGTAACTGTTTTATTGTTCTTGAGCAGGAACGTGGCTCTGTTGCCGCCGGGGAAACCGTGCAGATTGAATTTTTTAATGCCTTACTTAAAAATCAATAACTGAAAAATGGATAGCCGATGACTATCGAACTCACAGATAACGAAGTCCTGCGCTACAATCGGCAGATTGTGCTGCGTGGCTTCGATTTTGACGGGCAAGAAAAACTGAAATCATCCAACGTGCTGATCGTCGGTTTGGGTGGCCTCGGTTGTGCGGCGGCCCAATATCTGGCAGCGGTCGGAGTGGGTTCACTCACTTTATTGGATTTTGATACGGTTTCCCTCTCTAATTTGCAACGGCAGATCCTCCATCGTGATGAACGCATCGGCATGGCTAAGGTGCATTCCGCCGCACTGACATTACAGCAGATCAATCCGCATGTTGTTGTCCATCCCGTTGATGGGTTATTGGATGATCCGGCTTTAAGTTCGCTCATCAGCCAACATGATCTTGTGCTGGATTGCACCGACAATGTGACCATCCGCGAACAGCTCAACCGCTTATGTTATGAGCATAGTTACCAGAATAGCTATCAGAATAGTCAGCATAAAATAGCGCTGGTTTCGGGTGCGGCGATACGGATGGAAGGCCAGCTCTCGGTTTTCACCTATCAACCGGAAACACCTTGCTACCGCTGTCTGAGCCGGTTATTTGGTGAAAACAGCCTGACCTGTGTTGAGGCTGGAGTGATGGCGCCGTTGGTGGGAACAATCGGCTCTCTTCAAGCAATGGAAGCGATTAAATGTCTGACACAGTACGGCAAAGTTGCCAGCGGAAAAGTGCTGTTATTCGATGCAATGACAATGCAGTTTCGTGAAATTAGACTGGCTAAAGACCCGCTGTGTGAAGTGTGTGGACAGCACTGAAATGATAACTGGCTTCACCAAATTGGCGAAGCCAGAAAAATCAGGGTTATTCAGCAATCCCCTGACTTGTCAGGTACTCATCATAAGTGCCTTTAAAATCAATGACCTTATCGGATTTAATTTCCAGAATACGGCTGGCTAGCGAGCCAACAAATGCACGGTCATGGGAAACAAAGATCAGCGTTCCCTCGTAAAGTTCCAGCGCGAGGTTCAGCGATTCGATAGATTCCATATCAAGGTGGTTGGTTGGCTCATCCATGACCAGAATATTAGGCTTTTGCATCATCAGTTTACCAAACAGCATCCGCCCCTGCTCACCACCGGACAATACCTTAACTTTCTTCTTGATATCATCCTGACCAAACAATAAGCGCCCTAATATACTGCGTACTGCTTGTTCGTCATCACCTTCACGCTTCCACTGGCCCATCCACTCAAATACGGTCAGATCACAGTCGAAATCGCTGGCGTGATCCTGCGCATAATAACCAATGGTACTGTTCTCAGACCATTTGATCGTACCGCTGGTTGGTTCAGTATCACCAACCAGCGTTTTTAACAGCGTTGTTTTACCGATGCCGTTTTCACCGATCACAGCCATTTTTTCGCCAACTTCCATCAGCAGATTCAGCTTCTTAAACAGTGGATCACCGTCATAGCCTTTGGTCAGCGCTTCTAATTCCAACGCATTACGGAACAGTTTTTTGTCCTGATCAAAGCGAATATACGGGTTTTGGCGGCTGGAAGCTTTCACTTCTTCTAACTGAATTTTGTCGATCTGACGGGCACGGGACGTTGCCTGTTTGGATTTAGAAGCATTAGCACTGAAACGGCTGACAAATGACTGCAATTCCGCAATCTGCGCTTTCTTCTTGGCATTGTCTGCCATCAGACGCTCACGCGCCTGTGTTGCCGCTGTCATATATTCATCATAATTGCCGGGGAACAGGCGCAGTTCGCCATAGTCCAAATCAGCCATATGAGTACAGACGGTATTCAGGAAATGACGGTCATGGGAAATAATAATCATGGTGCTGTCACGTTCGTTCAGCACTTGTTCCAACCAGCGAATTGTATCGATATCAAGGTTGTTGGTTGGTTCATCAAGCAACAGCACATCAGGGTTAGCAAACAGCACCTGTGCCAGCAAAACACGCAATTTCCAGCCCGGCGCAACCGCACTCATCAGGCCATAGTGCTGCTCAACCGGAATACCCACGCCAAGCAGCAGCTCACCGGCACGCGCCTCTGCGCTATAGCCATCCATTTCACCATAAGCCACTTCCAGATCAGCGACACGATAACCATCTTCTTCGCTCATTTCTGTCATGGCATAAATACGGTCACGCTCCTGTTTCACCTGCCACAGTTCTGCGTGCCCCATGATGACCGTATCCAGCACGGTGTACTCTTCAAAAGCAAACTGATCCTGACGCAGTTTACCCAAACGTTCATTCGGATCGAGGCTGACATTACCGGCGGAGGGAGTTAAATCACCACCCAAAATTTTCATAAAAGTCGATTTACCCGCTCCGTTGGCACCAATCAGGCCATAGCGGTTACCGTTACCAAATTTGACAGAAATGTTTTCAAACAAAGGCTTACTGCCAAACTGCATCGTGATGTTGTTTGTACTTAACACAACTTTTGCTCTTAAAGTAGATTAAAAAAGGAATGGGGAAAAATTTATAGTGGCGCATTATGCCACAATCAGCAAAAATTATCGCCAGAATGCTGGAAAATCAATTTTTCTAATGTAACCACGTAAATTACGCACATGAAAATGGAGAACACAACAATAAGTTATTATAGACTCGTACGGAAATTTATAGCGTTAATAACGGGAAAATAAAATGCAAAAAATCAGATGGGGTATTATTGGTTGTGGTGATGTCACGGAAGTAAAAAGCGGGCCTGCTTTTTATAAATTGGAAGATTCAGAATTAATCGCGGTTATGCGGCGCAATGCTGATTTAGCCAAAGATTTCGCAGAAAGGCATAACGTTCCCAAATGGTACTCTGATGCCCAATCATTGGTTAACGATCCCGAAATTGACGCCGTATATATCGCAACGCCACCTTCGACGCATAAAGAATATACATTATTGGCGGCACAAGCCGGTAAAATCGTTTATGTCGAAAAACCAATGGCACTGACATTGGCAGAGTGTAATGAAATGATTGCAGCCTGCCAAAAATATAATGTTCCGTTATTTGTTGCTTATTATCGCCGGGCATTACCACGTTTTATTAAAATAAAAGAGTTAATAAATTCCGGTGCGATTGGTATTCCACGAATTGTCACCTGCCAATTATTCAGGGAACTGGAATCTCGTTATCATGATCCTGATAATCTCCCCTGGTTTGTTAAACCGGAAATATCCGGCGGTGGATTATTTGTCGATTTAGCCTGTCATACACTGGATATATTAGACTTCCTGCTGGGGAAAATTATTTCTGTCAGAGGTCATGCTAATTCGCAGACCAAAGCCTACCCAGCGGAAGATTGTGTTTCCATGTCTTTTATGTTTGAAAACCACGTTCAGGGCGTTGGTATCTGGAATTTTGCTGCGGGTTGCCGTGAAGATAAAGTCGAAATTATGGGTACAAAGGGGAAAATAACTTTTGCCACATTCGGTGATTCACCCATTTCATACTACGATGAAAATAATACTCTGCATCAGTTCCATTTTGAAAACCCGAAACATATTGAAATGCCATTAATTCAGGCCATCATTCATCAGTTACAAGGAAAAGATATTTGCCCTTCTACGGCGATATCTGCGTCACGTACCAGTTGGGTGATTGATGAAGTATTGCAAGAATACAGAGCTGGTTTACACTTAAAAAACAAGTAAAAACGAGGCTATTAACATGAAAATATTAGTCATAGGAGCAACAGGAAATATAGGCAAACACATTATCAGCAATATTAAAAAATATCATCCGTTGCTGACTGATAATGCGACTGGCCTTGAAATTCTTCAGGCCAGCCGTCACTCATCGGAGTATCCGCTGGATGTTTTCGACAATAAACAATTAGCGCGTTTTTTGTCTGAAAATAAAATGTTTGATGCGGTTGTTTGTGCATTTGGCAATACTCGCTGGGCAATACCAGAAAAATTAAGTGACTATGAAGAAAGTCTCAAAGATAAAGCACTGAGTCAGATTAATGTTGTTCTTCACGCCCTAAAATATCTCAATCCCGGCGGTTCAATTACGTTAACATCCGGTGTTGTGGGTAAAGTTATGTCGCCGGGTGGCTCACAAACTGCGGTGACAAATGCGGTTATTGATGCTTTTGCCCGTTCAATGATAACCGAATCTCCCCATATCCGAATTAATGTCGTCAGCCCAAGATTATTGGATGAATCATTTAGCCGCTTTGCCAAATTCTTTCCGGGGCAAGAAACCTGTACGGGAGAACAAATAGCTAAAGGTTATATTCGAAGTATTTATGGTAAAGAAACGGGCATGGTGATTGAAATATAAGTTGTTAATTATTTAGGGAGATAATATTGTCTCCCTCTTTTACAAATAAAACCCATTATTTATCCGAATTATAATTTAATCGCCATTAATTTACTGATTTCTTGATAGCCTTCTCTTTCATAAAATTTAATCGCAGCAGTATTATTTGCTAAAACCGTCAATTCCAGATGCGTTAAATGATTTTCTTGCGCCCACTTTTTCATTTCAGCCAATAATTGCTGACCAATACCCTGACTTCTGACATCCCGGCTAACCGCTAAATCAATAACGTAACCGTAGTTTCTCGGAATAACTGCATTATAAGGTGGCGTTGTTTGTTTTTGTGCAATGCAAAAACCTTTTATATCGCCATTATTATCTTCTGCGACTAATGAATGAAATTTATCATCATTGATAGCAGAAATAATAAAATTTCGGTCTTGCTCCACATCTTTGAAGCGATCTGGCTGCAATGCAGCCATTTCAGTAAAAAGTAAATTGCAGAGAGCAGAAATAGCATCAAGATCCTGCAAAACAGCAGTTCTTATTATCATGTTTGCTTCCGGTATCAGTCATAGGTTTTTAGTGAAGGCACAACATAATGGTCAAAACGGTCAAGTAATACAGTGGGATTTTTCTCAATAATCGCCATACTACGGTATTTTTCTTGTAAAAACTGTTCATCAGCCATTTTATCAATCATCGAAATAAGCGGATCATAAAAATTATTAATATTCAGGATGCCACAGGGTTTATTGTTGAGACCAATCATACTCCATGTAAAAACTTCACTGAATTCTTCTAATGTACCAAAACCACCGGGTAATGCGACAAAACCATCAGCCAGCTCAATCATCTTATTTTTGCGCTGGTGCATGGTTTCCACAATATGCAGCTCAGATAAGCATTTATGCGAAATTTCGCGCTGTTCCAATAATGCAGGAATAACACCAATAACGTTACCACCAGCCTGTAATACGGTATCGGCTACCGTTCCCATAATTCCGACACTGGCACCACCATAAACCAAAGTAATATCGCGCTTGGCAAGCTCTTTCGCAAAAATAATGGCATTCTCTTTGTAAATTTCAGAACTCCCCAGACTGGAACCACAATAAACCGCAATACTTTTTATTGCCCCATTTTTTGCGGGACTGCTCTTAACCGCACTCGCACTTTCTTTCATGTCTAATCTCCGTTATTCTTTTTAATTTCTCTGATGGATATATCTACTTTTTCATAATAATGAGAGTATCAGTAGTGATTTTTCCTTATCATTTTGAAAAGCTATTTATCCATCCAACCTCAAATTGCAGCTTGTATACCCTTATTATTAGGCGGTATTTATAACAATTCTCCATAAGCAGAAGCAAATTGAAATTTACTCCTATCATTTTGAAAAACTATTTACCTTTGTGCATGGTTTTCTCTATTTTCGCGATTTCTGCTTCGAAAATTACAAACCTAGTGCGTAAATCCTGCAATTCGGTTGATTTCTCTTCTGGGGATAGAAAAGCATATTTAATGCTATTAAAAACAGCTTTTTTGATATCGGTGTATGATGGCTTGTAATTTGTGGCAAAGATCACAAATTCACGGGTTAAATCTCCACGAAAATAGCCGGGATCATCACTTGATATTACAAAAGGCACTTCATGGCGCTGATAAATTCTTATTGGGTGTTCATCTCCTTTGACGCCAAGAATAAAACGATTACTCGTCAGGTTGATTTCGATAGGAATTTTCTTTTTTCTGAGCGATTGCAGTAATCCCAATGCATTATCTTCCATCGCAATATCAACACCGTGTCCGATCCGGTTAGCTTCTGCGATATCCACAGCATAGCGGATATGATTTGCCAGCTTTTCAGGAGGAACCATTCCACCAACCAATTCACCTGCATGTAGAGATAAATGAACGTCGGGGAAACGTTTTTTTAAATATCGAAACATCAGCATGTGCAACTTATAATCACGCATTGCAATGTCACTATTTTCCGGCCCAACAATATTCACACCCACAATTTTTTTGCTGGCATGTGCTGCTGAAAATGCCGAATATAAACTTGAAAATACGCTATCACGGGGAGCATCACGAAAAACATAAGATTGAAGCCGGATACGAAATTTATCATCATCCATGCCTGAAATCGCGCTTTCTACTGTTTGGATGTAATCAGATATTCCTTTCGCAACCTGTGGATCCTCAGCCATAAAGTCCGTATAGGACGCCAGCACTGAGAAAACGGTATTTTCATCCGCATTCGGATCCAGCGCATCAAGTGATTTCGCAAAATCAGGACGCTCAAAAGAAGGCGCTTTTTTTAACATCAATTCCAGATATTGAATATTTTCATATTTGGCCCTAGCTTTTAATTTAGCCAATCCAGTCACGAGAATTCGATTCGATAATGAATTGAAATAACTAAACGTGTCAAAAAACTGTTGGTCTGGCTCTTTCTGTTTGTGATAGTGATTATGAAAGCCTTTGCCTGACCATACTTCCAGCAATTTTCGGTAGAAAGCATTATTGGCAATGACCTCATTTTTATTAAGACAAAATGGCTGGTTTTCTTTCGGGATCTTATTCCGCTGGCGCATTTCCACCCGATAAATTTCTATTTTAAGTTTCGGATCAGAGCGATCATAAATGCAGTATTTTTTATCGCCTACCCAGTCAAGATAGGTTTCTGCATATATTGCACCAGAATAATGAATATGAATATCTGCACCTTTAGGCATCATTTTCATCATCATAGTGAGTTCCGCGATATCCGGTTTATCGCTCTCAATCAGGCGGCTGAAGAAACGCGAAGCTGCTGTTGCATTTTTCTTAACTAAAGCAGTGCTTACTTCGCCGGTATTAGCAAGACAAGGAAATAGCATCGATAAAATAACTGCAATAATAATAAGAAAGGAATACATCACTTTTCTCCTCATTCTAATATATATTCCACATAATTATCAGGGAATTAATAGTGGTTATATTCCCTTGCTGTATGGAGATATGATAGCGTACCAGAGTTACGCCGAATTGCTGAATTAAATTAGCCTGATTATTATCATCAACACTGAATAGATGTCACATTTAATAATTTATTAATAAATACGAATAATATTGTTTCTTTTATTTTAACTTCCATTAAGTTGAGCTATTTTTTATTATTTTATTCTTATAAATAAAACTTGTATTTATCATGCGAACCCAAGCTGAATTGTTATTCCATATAAATATTAAATAATCCAGTTGAATTCTGATTATTTCGCTGCGAAGATGTCACATTCATTAACATGAATTAATACGCTTCAGCACATTAACGCATAATACCATTAACGCATCGCATTGAGGATTTTCTGCAAATGTCTCTTTCCAAACACCGGGCAATCCTGTTTCCCGTCGTTTTATTATTACTTTCAATGACATCAATTCAGGCGGGTGCATCATTAGCCAAAACGGTTTTTCCTGTCATTGGTGCGCCCGGTGTCACCGCCCTGAGACTTGCATTGGGAACGATAATTTTATTCCTGATTTTCAAGCCTTGGCGCCTGAAATTCCAACGTTCATCACTCTTTCCTCTTCTCGCTTACGGTATTTCATTGGGTGGAATGAACTATCTGTTTTATCTGTCACTCTCCCGGATCCCGTTAGGCATTGCGGTTGCGCTTGAATTTACCGGTCCTTTAGCCGTTGCGATGTTTTCCTCACGCCGGCCATTGGATTTTCTCTGGATTGTGTTAGTCATCGCCGGGCTGAGTTTTCTGCTGCCTATCGGCAATGACGTCAGCACCCTTGATCCGATTGGTATTTTATATGCGCTGGGTGCCGGTTTTTTCTGGGCGCTTTATATTATCTTCGGTCAGCGGGCCGGCGCAGGTTACGGTGCTGCGACAGTTTCCATCGGTTCACTGATTGCCGCATTCATCTTTTTTCCGGTGGGGCTAATCCAGACTGGTCCTGAACTCCTGTTTAACGCCTCATTGCTGCCTGTCGCTTTGGGAATTGCCATCTTATCAACCGCATTTCCCTATACACTGGAAATGATTGCCCTTACCCGTTTACCGGCCAAAACATTCGGCACCCTGATGAGTCTGGAACCAGCGCTGGGCGCACTATCCGGCATCATTTTCCTCGGTGAGCATCTGACATCAACGCAGTGGCTCGCGCTTTTCTGCATCATTTGTGCATCCATTGGCTCAACGTCTACCGCGAAACGGAAAAGTAAGATAGAAAAGGTCGAGTAAGATAGATTCTTATACCCAATGGATTTCGAGCGGCAGCTTGAAAGACAGCGGGTATCGGCTATCAGAATGATAGCCCAAAGCCATATGACGCCTGCTGAGTTATCGACTACCTTTAATCTTATCCGAGTGAGGCAGCCACTTTGCTGCCTCACAAACAACGCGTATCACTGAATTAAGGGAGTCTGATGATGACTACAACTAAACTTCTCAAAAAAAGTACATCTAAGCTGATTTATACCCGCAATAATCTCGATGAAAGTATTAAGCTGAGTTCAATTTCTGCCCTGAATTTTATATTGGTTCAATTTCTCGATTTATCCCTGATGACCAAGCAAGCTCATTGGAATATGCGGGGCAGAAATTTTATTGCCATTCATGAAATGCTGGATGAGTTTCGTGATTCACTGACTGAGCACCTTGATATTTTCGCCGAGCGTGTGGTGCAATTGGGCGGCAATGCACTGGGTACGGCCCAGAATATCTACAAAGACAGCAAATTAGCCAGCTATCCGACCGATATTCATGATGTGCAGGAGCATCTGAAAGCATTAGCAGAACGCTATGCCATTGTTGCCAATAACCTCCGGTTGGCCATTACGGATGCCCAGGATGAAAATACGGCAGATATGTTTACCGCTGCTTCCCGTGATCTGGATAAATTTTTATGGTTTATTGAGGCAAACATGGAATAACCCGATAAAATTTATTATTTTTCACCATATTAAGGCTGCTGATGCGGCCTTTTTCATTATTAATAAATAGCTAAAAACAGCCATTTTGGTGTAAAAAATCAGACAAACCTTTAAAAAAATCGTTTTTCTTTCTATAATTCTGCCTGTCTTAAAAATAGACGTTTTGAAAATAGACGTTTTGAAAATAGTAATGAGGAGTATATACGATGGACGATATCGAAGTTAAAGATTCTAATGGCGCACTGCTGAACGATGGTGACTCAGTGCAGGTTATCAAAGACCTGAAGGTCAAAGGCACCTCCAGCACCTTAAAACGCGGGACTCTGATTAAAAATATTCGCCTGACTCATCGTGAAGATGAAATCGAATGTAATGCCGATAAAATCAAAGGGCTCGTTTTAAAAACCTGTTTCCTGAAAAAAGTCGGCTAACCAGCCATTTCACTCAGGTTGTTGCTTAAAAGGATAAATAATATTAATTTTTATATTATTTATCCTCTAATTATATTTAATTCCCCTCTTGTATCCGTCCCAATTCCTCTGCCGACGGTACAACAGGCTGTTCAATCGGAAATACCGGTAACGAATCCAGCAGCCGGGGGCCATAACGCTTGGTCAGTAACCGTCTGTCATAAATGACAACTTCACCATAACATTCATGGCTGCGTATCAGTCTTCCTACTTGTTGGATCAGCGTGAAAGAAGCACTCGGCAGGCTTTGCACTTCAAACGGATAGCGCTTCAGCGATTTCAACCACTCACTTTCGGTGATAATGACGGGATTGGTCACCGGTGGAAAAGCAATTTTATGGATGTGAACTTGTGAAAGGTAATCGCCTTTTAAATCCAGCCCTTCGGCAAAAGATTGTAAACCAATCAGAACGCTGGCCTGCCCTTCATCAATGCGCTGGCAGTGCGTTTCGACTAACCGGTATCTCGGTTGATCGCCCTGTACCAACAACATCAACCGTAAATCAGTGACGAAAGTGAGAAACCCTTCCATCGCACGCTGGCTGCTAAATAGCATCAGCATTCCCCGGTGTTTGTTTGTCAGCAATTGTGAACGGAAATAACGTGCCATCTCCTCAAGATGCTGCATTTCGTTATGAATCGTGGGGTCCTGTGTCATCTGAGGAATAATCAGCCGCCCTTGCCGCACATGCTCAAAAGGGGACGATAAGGTGATAAAGCGATCATCATGATTTTCATGCAGCCCCGTCAACTCCTGAATACGGGAGAAACTATTCAACGAACGCAGCGTTGCCGATGTGATTACCACATGAGGAATATTGCGCCACAGCAGTTGGGTTAACTGTTCACTGACCCGAATACCGGCGCAATGAAAATAGAGGTGTGACTGATTTTTCTCATAACGACGCGTTAACCATTTTGATATCGGCGCTTGGGAAGATTCTTCCTGTGCCGCCAGATGCCACAGTTTTGCCATGTTTTCGAAATAACCCAGTGTCCGGCTGGTCAGCAGAATAGCGCGATGCAGCCTGACAATATCCTGTTTAGCGGTTTGGTCGGTGAGATCATTTAAAATCGCTTCTGACAGGCCACGTAAGCCATCCGTCAGCTTGAAGAGTTGTTGGCAGCATAGCCGCAGGTTGTCCGGGAGTTTTCCTAATTCAAACAGATATTCCCCTACGTTGCTCTGCTCAGGCGATCTATTTCCAGCCGATCTATTCTCAGACGATCTATTCTCAGGTAAGAGCACCTGCGCAATGTCCGTCAATTCATTAAAACATTCGCGAATTTTTTCACAGTGGCTCTGCAAGCGGGGAATATTGGCTAAGGCAGGCGGTTTCGTCGGGCGAAACTGTTGCAGGTATTGCTCAACATGGCGGACAAAAGAATCCAGTTGCCCGTTGAGCTGAAGCAAGGTGATTTCCCCTTCAACTTCCAGCGAATCCCTTGCCACATCAGGGATATGATGCCCTTCATCCAACACCAGCAGCAGGTTTTTAGCTTCCGGTAAAACCGATTCACTTTCCAGCGCGGCCATGACCAAAGCGTGATTGGCAACCACGACATCAACCTCTTCAATTTCTCTTCTGGCAAGAAAGAACGGGCAACGGTGATAAAACTGGCAATTACGGGCCAGACAATTCATTTTATCGGTGCTGACCTTTGACCACAGCGAATCCGGCAATGCCAGTTTATGGTGATCACGCAGACCATCCCAAACAAATGTGCTGTAATCATTGCGCAACCTGCGACACAATTCCCGCTCTTCACTGTTAGCAACCGCAATCTGATCTTCAACCAGCCACATCAAATCCATCTGCTCCCCGTCTGCGGCACAGATGGCTTCCAGATTACGCGGACAAACATAACGGGCGCGGCCGAAAGCCCCGGTAAATTTCAAATCAGGGATAATCTTGCGTAATAAAGGCAGATCCTTACTGTAAATTTGGTCTTGCAAAGCCACATTGGCAGTACTGACCACTAAAGGTTTTTGCTCAGCGCGGCTGACAGCAATACCCGGAATAAGGTAAGACAAAGTTTTTCCCACCCCGGTTGGCGCTTCGATAACTAAATGCCGCCCTTGTTCATCGGCCAGCGTTTTGGCTACCTCAGCAATCATCTGACGCTGCGGTGTCCTTGGAATGAAGCCCTCAATATGGGTGGATAATGCCTTATACCATTGGCTGATTTGATTTTTGATTGAATTGGAAAGTGCCATGAGTTTTACTGCATAAAAATAGGAGTGATATTCTCCCACAGAGTTGTCATCAGATCAGCCTTAATCTATACCGACGAATATGCCCTATAGATTATAGCGAGAAGCCGATATACTTCTTCCTTCCGGCCAGACCAAAACCACAACGTATTGAGAACGAAAACATGAAGAAAATTCTGTTAGTTATTATTGCATTATTCACCATTGGCTCTGTTGGCGGCATCATACTGGCAGGCATGAATATGTATAACCGTTCAATTGCTGCGGATAAAGCCTTTAAGCAGGATCAGGAACAGCAAAAACAGATACAGCAGGAAAGTGCACCAAACGATCCACCAAATAATCCACAAACCGGGCAGTAGTCGCCGCTGATAAGGTGATTAGCGTTAATTTGCGCAATTTGCGGGATAAACTCATCAAAGAAGGCAGCTTATGAACAACAACTATTTTGTGACTCCACAATGGCTATGCGAACATCTTAATGATGAGAATATCGTTATTATTGATGCCAGTGCGCCCATGCCAACTCAATCCATCGATTATCAACAAAAATGGCTAGAAAATCACATTCCCGGCGCCCAATTTTTTGACCTCGATAAAATCGCCAGCCACCAAACCAACTTACCGCACATGCTCCCGGAGCCGGAAACTTTCCAGCAAGCGGTGAATGCTATGGGGATCAGTGAACATCATCAGGTTGTGATTTACGATCAGGGCAATATGTTTTCCGCTCCCCGTGCGTGGTGGACATTTAAGATTTTCGGCGCACAAAACATTCGTATTCTTACCGGTGGCTTACAAGGCTGGCAACAGGCAGGTTATCCAACCGAAGCGGGGGAAGTCAGCCGTCAACCGCAGGTATTCACTATTGATTTTGCACCTGAACGGATTGTTTCCCGGCAACAGATCCTTGCGTCTCTTCATGCGGATGCTGCCGTGCAGGTAATTGATGCCAGAGCGGAAGACCGTTTTCAGGCAAAAGTACCAGAGCCGCGCCCCGGTTTAAGAATGGGGCATATTCCCGGTTCCAAAAATGTCCCGTGGACAGCGTTGCTTGAGAATGGCAGTTATAAATCGCCGGAAAACATCGAGCAAATATTCCGGCAACAAGAGGTCGATTTAAATCAGCCCATCATTGCCAGTTGCGGTTCTGGCATGACTGCGGCGGTCTTAGTGTTGGGGCTGGATATGATTGGCTGTAAAAAAACAGGATTATATGATGGTTCTTGGGCTGAATGGGGAGCGGATGATAGTTTACCGTTAGAAAAGTAAAATATCTGCCGTTAGAAAAATAAACTCTCGCCGATAGAAGCGTAAAATGTACCACGAAAAAATGAAAGGGCACGGTAATCGATGCCCTTTTTTCGCCCCATCACCTTTCAGTCAGAGACTTTATGATAGATAAATAGCACAACTAACGCACCTATAATCGCGATGACAAAACTCCCCAGATTAAACCCATCAACTTTTCCCATCCCAAAGAAGGTACTGATATAGCCACCGACAACGGCACCAATAATCCCTAAAATCACCGTCATAACGATGCCGCTGCTATTATCGCCCGGCATAATCCATTTCGCTATGATACCGGCAATCAAACCAAAGATAATCCATGACAGGATACCCATAGCCAACCTCCTGAATAAAATTAAAACAATTATACCCGTCGTCTTTCGAGTTGCCTCTTTGTTGGCTGCGCTCGCTCGCCCCAGTCGCCGTGTTTTTATAAACATACGGCTATCTATGCTCAGGGGCCTTACTCATTTGCCGCCGCGATGCAACTTGAAATCCATAGGGTATATATTTAATAGTTAAATATAGTCAATAGTTAAATATAGCTAATAATTAATGAATCATATTCTTTGTCTTTCAAGATTGGATTGGTGTAAATCGGGAATAAGTTATTTCTCTATGAAAAAATACCACTCCGTTACTTGATCTTGTCAGATTATGTTCTACTCTTAAATTCATATCTAAAAAAATTATCAAGTAATGAATATTTAAATATTTTTGTGGTAACAACATATATCCTATGGATTTCGATGAGCGGGAGCAGCCAACAAAGAGGCAGCTTGAAAGACGGCGGATATTAAATTATAAGCTTATACAGCAATAAGGTTATCTTATTATGAAAAAGAACAACGAACACAATAACAGAAAGTATGGTTATATTGCCTCAAATATATCCAAAAGATCGCTATCATCAGCTATTCGTCAGGATAAATATGATAGAACCATGCAAGAAACCGATGGAAAAACGGTACCACTACATCATACTATTATACATACTGGAGTAACTTATAAAGTTTATGATGAGTTAAAAAATGTATTATGCAAGAACAAAATAAAGCGCCCATTAAAACGCCCATTAATAATAAAGGAAAATATTTTTTTGGCTCATGAAGAAGATTATAAAAATGACATTGTTCTGATACAATTTGGTCCATTTACACATCCTGTAGAAACAAATAAGGCTCTGGCACATATGTTTTACTTAGATGATAACGGAAGTGCACATTATCTTCGTGCCTATAATAATAATTCTTCATTAAATGAACGTTTATATTTCACTGAAGATAAAAATACCGCCATATTAATGAGAGTTGAACATGATAAAGAGTCAGAAGAAGACGAACAGTTTACAATAATTTGGGATAATAAATATAATGGAGATTATCCTGGGACTGATATGTTTTGGCAAAGAGAAGAGCGCCATGACTGGAGTTGGGTATATGCTGGCCCACAAGATCTACATCATATTTCATTTTCTTTTCATCCGATATATTTTAATGCTTATTTTATAAAAGATATATTGAATGATATTTTTGATATTCCTGAAACTAACATTGAAGTATCCAATAGTGACTACATTCCTGTTGACGATGATATCGCGACTAAAATATTCAACAATTCAGAATTAAAAAATTATAACTACAATATTAGAAATTTTGATAGTGACGATTTTGGCTTGGTATACAAAGCACAAGAATGTAAAGATGCCTATCAGAGTAATTTAAATCGTAGATATGCTATTGGAATAATGTACGGAAAAAATAAAGACGGCATTGGTCAGGTATCAAATATATTTATCAATGGAAATCTCGAAATTAAAATTTTAAACCCGCAAAATGGCGGCATTCATTATCTCAAGGATTGGCAATATAACATTCCATATATGATACTGTTTTAAAATTTATACTCTATAAATTAATTCATTAAAAATGACAACAATAATAACAATTAAATATATCCTCAAGAAAATATAAAAGCGATATTACACCAGTAAGGTAATTATATTATGAAAAATACTCACCATAGCGCATGCAATGAATCCATTGGAAAAGAATCGATCATCAACCGCAATGAAATAAATCCCAATATCGTATACTGGATTAAAGATGATCAGAATCGATTTTTATGTATGGCTAGAGCCCCCAACGAAGAGGGAGGAAGAGATGCCTTCTTTTCAAGATATTATGAAACTGATATTGCAACAATAAAGTTCAGTGATTACCCAGAGAGGAAAAAAGCAACATTAAAATGTATAGCAAAAGATCTCGTAAACCCTATTGACCCAAATGATCCTTTGAAAGGTAATTTTCTCTATAATGCAAGTTCATCAAAAGAAGATAGCTTCCTTTATTTCTGGGGCAATGATAATCCCGATATTTCAGCACCAACGAAAATCTGGCTGACAGCAGAAGAAATTAACCCCTCTACGGATGGAGATCAATATAAGATAATCTGGGATAATCAGGGAACAAAAATGTTTTGGCATAGTACTCAGGAGTTACATTCAGTCGTTTTAACCGCCGACGCCAACAATTTCAGCCTATATACTTTCCATCCGATGTATTTTCGTGCTGCCTTTATTACTGAATTATTATTGGATTTATGGAAAATTAAATTCAGAATCATGGAACTGGATCCTTTATATCAACCCGTCGATGCGGAATTTATAAAAAAATTATATACTGATTCAGAATTGGCAAATTATAAACCAAAAGATACTTTTTTTATTGATCAGGATTTTTGCCTTATATATAAAGCACAAGCCTCCAAAGAGGCATACAAAAATAATATAGCACACCCCTATGCTATCGGCATCATGTGGGGATATTATAAAAAGAAAAAGCTGGTCGTTAATATATTTATTGATACCGATTTAAGTTTATGGATTTTTGATCCGCGAAGTGGAACGATTATTCATCCGAGCCAATGGATCGCAACACCTTATCTGGTCTTAGTATGAAAAAACTGAGACGAAGTTTTATATCCCCATGACATTGGCAGATATTTTATCGTAATCATCGTCGTCAAAAAAATAGAGACCATCTGACGACGATGACCACTCAAGAAATAACATCAGCAATAGACGATGATGTTTTCAACGTTCTGATTTGCCTGAATAGTTCATCTGCTTCACAATATTCTTTCCGTAGATAACCAAGCCATTGTTTAATCCGCGCAACATGATATAAACCGGTGTCACCTTGCTTTTCCAGCAGGCTATATTTTTGCAGCAATTGGCGTACGCTATGCCAAGGCATTTTCGGCTCATCATATTTAATTACGCGGCTTAAATTCGGAATATGCAATGCACCACGGCCTATCATAACCGCATCACATCCAGTGGCATTCAGGCACGCCTGCGCACTTTGCCAATCCCAAATTTCACCATTGGCAATAACCGGAATAGCCAAACGGCGACGAATTTCCCCAATCGCCTGCCAGTTGATGTATTCCGCTTTATAACCCTCTTCTTTGGTGCGCCCATGAACAACCAGTTCTGTTGCCCCCGCCTGCTGCACAGCATCGGCAATCTCAAACTGACGAGAGGATGAGTCCCATCCTAAACGCACCTTTACGGTAACCGGCAATTCGGCTGGCACAGCCTCCCGCATTGCCTTAGCGCCCCGGTAAATAAGCTCAGGATCTTTCAGCAAACTGGCGCCGCCACCGCTGCCATTAACGGCTTTAGACGGGCAGCCACAGTTTAAATCGACTCCCCACGAGCCTAATTCCACCGCCCTGAACGCATTTTCAGCCAACCATTGCGGATATTGCCCCAAAAGCTGAACCCTGACAGGTGTTCCCGATGGTGTCCTGCTTTGATGATGCAGTTCAGGACACAAACGGTAAAACGATTTTACTGGCAGCAAACTGTCAACGACACGCAGAAATTCTGTAATGCAAAGGTCATAATCATTCACTTCACTTAACAACTCTCTGACCAGAGAATCCAGAACACCTTCCATCGGCGCCAGCAAAACACGCATGGTTTATTCTCCTGATGCCGCTTTAGCTGGCCTGCGATGACGGCGCGAGTTTGATGGTGCGCCCTTGCTACGGGACTGCCCCTGATTCCACGGGTTTACATCCGATTTGTCACTGCTGCGCTGGCGGCCATTGCTTTCACGACGATCACCACGGCTATCACCTCGACCACCACCGGCATGGTGATGATTGTTAGCACGCTGACCATTGCGGTGATGATCATTTCCACCCTGTTCACGGGACGAATGACCGCGGCCGTTGCGCCCATTCTGGATAGGCTCTGCTTTGATGGAAGGATCCGGCTCATAACCCGGAATGGCAATGCGCGGAATTTCCCGTTTCAGTAAACGTTCGATATCTTTCAGCAACTTGTGTTCATCCACACAGACCAGCGAAATAGCCTGACCTGTTGCTTCTGCACGACCGGTACGACCGATGCGGTGCACGTAATCTTCCGCCACATTCGGCAATTCATAGTTGACAACATGGGGCAGCTGGTCAATATCCAACCCACGCGCGGCAATATCCGTCGCCACTAATACCCGTATCTGGCCGGATTTGAAATCAGACAGCGCACGGGTTCTCGCTCCCTGACTCTTATTACCGTGAATCGCGGCTGCCGCAACGCCATCCTTATTGAGCTGTTCTGCCAGACGGTTCGCACCATGTTTTGTGCGGGTGAAAACCAGGACTTGCTGCCAGTTTTGGCTGCCAATCATATAAGAAAGCAATTCTCCCTTGCGTTTCTTATCCACAAAATGGACTGACTGTGCAATCTGCTCAGAAGCCGAGTTACGGCGAGCCACTTCCACGCTTGCCGGATTATGTAATAACTTATTGGCGAGGTTTTTGATTTCATCGGAAAAGGTGGCTGAAAACAGCAAATTCTGACGTTTAGGCGGTAATTTATTCAATATCCGGCGAATATCATGAATAAAGCCCATATCCAGCATCCGGTCAGCTTCATCCAAAATCAGGATTTCAACATGGGATAAATCCACCGCGTTTTGATGTTCCAAATCCAGCAAACGCCCCGGAGTGGCAACCAAAATATCGACGCCACCACGCAGTTTCATCATTTGCGGGTTAATACTGACACCACCAAAAACCACAAAAGAACGTAACTGTAGATACTTGCTGTAATTGCGGACATTTTCCCCCACTTGTGCTGCCAGCTCACGCGTAGGTGTCAGAATCAATGCCCTGACCGGACGGCGCCCTTTAGACTGAAGAGGAGATTCACTCAATAATTGTAAAATCGGTAACGTGAAGCCTGCTGTTTTTCCCGTTCCTGTCTGGGCGCTGGCTAACAGGTCTTTACCGGCTAACACAACGGGAATGGCCTGTTGCTGGATAGGGGTAGGTTCTGCGTAACCCTGTTCTTCAACAGCACGCAAAATATCGGCTTTTAAGCCGAGTGACTCAAAATTCATAAATAAGAAAGACTCCGGACTTCACCATGCCTGATTAGTTCAGGGGCAGTTTTATGGGAAGAAGAAAAAAGAAACGTTCGATATAAGATCAATCGCAAAGAAATTACACAAACTGCAATGCACCATAAGCGCAGCATTATAGCAGATATGTTTTTTCAAGCAGGTATATTTATGTCGGCTTTACATCAGGCATCTTTAGTTTTAGAGTCAATCATGCGATTAATATCGATATCACCCTTTCAGTCGCCTTTATCATAGGATATTTCTCAACATGGCAGCAAAAACGACGCAGACTTCACGAGGCGAGCAAGCAAAACAACAACTTCTTGAATCTGCATTGGAAATTTTTGGCAAATTAGGCTTAGAAGGTGCAACGACTCGCAATATTGCCCATCATGCCAAACAAAACATCGCCGCCATTGCTTACTATTTCGGCTCTAAAGAAGGTTTATATCTCGCTACCGCGCAGCATATTGCGGACAGACTCAAAGCAGAATTCTCACCGTTGGTTGCATCCATCGACCAATTTTTTAGCACCGCATCATGGCCTTATCCGCAGGATAAAATATTGGCATTTATTCATCAGGGGCTGATTCGCTATAACCGCCTGATTTTTGATCCAAACAGCCTTCATCTCAGCCGGATTATTTCCCATGAACAATTAGCGCCCACAGAAGCTTACAGTATTATTCATGAGCAAGGGCTGGCACTGGTTTATTCCCGCCTGAATAAACTTATCGCGCATTATATCGGCGCTGATGAAGAGCAAGTTTTAACCCAAATTCACACGCATGCTTTATTAGGTGAAGTTCTCTCTTTCCGGCTGTCACGGGAAGCATTATTGCGTCAAACCGGTTGGGATAATATCGGCACTCAAGAATACGAGTTAATTAATCTGGTTTTAACTCAACATATTAATATATTGCTTAATGGATTAAAAAAAACATACAGGTCAATATAGCTAATTAAACGCAGAAAGGATTTAGTATGAAAATTAAAAAGTTTGTTCTTGTCCTATTGGCGCTCATCGTTATTGGTGGTGTTGGTTTTTATTATTATCAGGAGCGAACTGATAAGACATTAACGCTGTATGGCAATGTTGATATCAGGACGGTCAATCTTGGTTTTCGGGTTAATGGTAAATTGGCCGCCTTGCAGGTGGATGAAGGCGATACCATTACGGCAGGCCAGCCTCTCGGCCAACTCGATAATGCACCTTTTGTGAACGCCTTGAATCAGGCTAAAGCAAACCGCGATGCTGCCAAAGCGAATCTGGCCAAAGCCGAAGCGGGTTATCGTAGCGAAGAAGTGGCGCAAGTGCGGGCGGAAGTCGCTCAGAAAGAGTCGGCTTTCCGCTTTGCAGATAGCTTTCTGAAACGCCAGCAGGGATTATCGCAGCGCAAAATGATTTCAGATAACGATCTGGAAAATGCGAAAACCGGGCAACGTCAGGCGCTGGCAGCGTATCAGGCGGCAAAAGATAAGTTGCGTCAGTTTGAAGCAGGCTCTCGCAAAGAGGAAATTGCCGCAGCCAGAGCGCAGCTCGCACAAGCTGAAGCCACTACGGCACAGGCCGAACTGAATTTGCACGACACTCTCCTCGCATCCCCTTCTGCCGGCGTTATCCTCACCAGAGCGATTGAGCCGGGCACGATTCTGGCAGCCGGCAATACGGTTTTCACCCTCTCCCTGACCAATCCGGTCTGGATCAGGGCGTATATTGATGAGCCGAATCTCAATCAGGCAGCCGCAGGACGTGACATCCTGATTTACACCGATGGGCGCAAGAATCGGCCTTATCACGGTAAAATCGGCTTTGTTTCCCCTACCGCCGAATTCACGCCCAAAAACGTCGAAACACCTGACTTAAGGACAGATCTGGTCTATCGCTTGCGCATTATTGTCAGCGATCCTGATGCGGAGCTGAAACAGGGTATGCCTGTTACGTTACGTTTTGCGCAATCCCATCAATAAGGTAATCTCATGACGGCCTATACCATAAAACTGAGCGGTGTGGAGAAAACGTTTCCGGGGTTAGCCACGCCGGCAGTTTCCCCTCTCGATGCCGAAATTTTGGGCGGTTCGGTCACGGGTCTGGTCGGCCCTGACGGTGCGGGGAAAACCACGCTGATACGCATGCTGGCAGGGTTATTGAAGCCGGATCGCGGCAATATTGCCATTATGGGGCTTGATCCGATCAAGGACAGCGTTGAAGTACGGGCAGAGCTGGGTTATATGCCGCAGAAATTCGGCTTATATGAAGATTTAACCGTGCAGGAAAACCTCAATTTATATGCCGACCTGCGGGGAATTATTGGGGAAGAGAGAAAGGCCACGTTTCAAAAGCTGCTCACTTTTACCGACTTAACCCGTTTTACCGACAGGCTGGCGGGCAAACTCTCCGGCGGAATGAAACAAAAACTGGGGCTTGCCTGTACTCTGGTCGGCAGCCCGAAAGTGTTATTGCTTGATGAGCCGGGTGTCGGTGTCGATCCCATCGCCCGGCGAGAATTATGGCAGATGGTGCATGAACTCGCTTCCGATGGCATGTTGATATTATGGAGCACCTCCTATTTAGACGAAGCCGAATTGTGCCCCGATGTTTTATTACTGAATCAGGGGCAATTACTCTATCGCGGTCAACCGCAAAAATTAACGCAACGGATTAGCGGTCGCTCTTTTCTGCTTGATGTCAAGCCGGATATCCGGCGAAAAACGCTGCAACACGCGCTCACGCTGCCACAAGTGACGGATGGTGTGATTCAGGGGAAGTATCTTCGCCTGATTTTGAAAACCGGAGCCGACCAGCATGACGTCGCAGATAAAAATAAATTGCTGCAACAAATCGGCCTGCCTGACGCCGAACTGATTGATGCTGAACCCCGTTTTGAAGACGCGTTTATTGATTTGCTCGGCGGCGTTCCCTCGAATCGCTCGGCACTGGCCGATATCATGCCGCAACTTCCGCCAAACCCAACAGAAACCGTGATAGAGGCTCGCAATCTGACGAAAAAATTCGGCGATTTCGCCGCCACGGATCAGGTGAATTTTCAGGTAAAACGCGGGGAAATTTTCGGCCTGCTGGGGCCAAACGGCGCCGGAAAATCGACAACATTTAAAATGATGTGTGGATTATTGCTACCGACTCACGGCAATGCACTGGTGCTGAACATGGATTTAAAAACCAGCTCAGGCAAGGCACGCCAGCATCTCGGTTATATGGCCCAGAAATTTTCTCTCTACGGTGACCTGAGCGTGGAACAGAACCTGAAATTCTTTTCTGGCGTTTATGGTTTAAATGGCCGTCATCAGCAGGAAAAAATGGCCGATATGATCAGCGCCTTTAACCTGCAACCCATTCTGTACCAGAATACCGACAGCCTGCCGCTCGGTTTTAAACAGCGTCTTGCCCTTGCCTGCGCCCTGATGCACGAACCCGATATTTTGTTTCTGGACGAACCCACTTCCGGCGTTGATCCCCTGACCCGCCGTGAGTTCTGGCTTCACATCAACGGCATGGTGGATAAAGGTGTGACTGTGATGGTGACGACACATTTTATGGACGAAGCCGAATATTGTGATCGCATCGGGTTAGTGTTTCGCGGAAAGTTAATCGCAGCAGGAACACCGGATGAGCT
>JAIRVT010000085.1 GCA_031253755.1 Enterobacteriaceae bacterium | reverse complement strand
TGCCAATATATGTGGCAGCTCATCAAAAGAGTTAAAATTTTCTTGAATGCCGCTTCAGCAAATAGTTGGAAAGGAATAGGAAATATGAAACTCTCATAATTATGAAAAGTTATATATTATTTTTATTTTACTCACTTTAATAGTAATTAAAAATTAAATATAACGCCTATTCAACCATTTTTAAAATATAATCACTTATTATTGCATTCATATTGATCTATTTTTGATTTAAAGATAACCTTTTTTTGAAAATTTCAATCAATCATCTTCTTAAAAATTAGCATTAATTTAGGCCTGAAGTAGTTTATAAAAAATATTAATTATCGTTGTTTTATTTTCACAATGAAAATAAAACAACTTAAAAATATGATCAAGCTGGTATAGTTTTCAGCGAAAATAATTCTGACTCTTTTAGAGAATAATATAACGGACTAAATTTTACACAGTTAACTGAAAAATATTTATAACTTGAGTATGGTTTCATTTTTTCGTATGGTCTGAACTCTGTGAAACCGGATGATATATTATCAGCGGTAAAATAAATTATTTTATTATTATTTTCTCAGTAAATTAAATAACATGAAAATATTATTCTAAATATAGAAACTAAATTCCAAATTTTTGATTGAAATTAAATGGTGTTTTTATATTTTGCTATCCAACGGAGGAAATATAAAGCGAATATTGAAAGGCATCGGCATAGGGTATCAGATTAAATTACTTTTATTTATATATCCTGCGGTAGCTATGTTTTTTAAGACATTATGTTCCATTTCAAGACATTGCGGTTTCTTTTTGAGTTCGCGGAATTCTGGACTGAAACATCTTGGCATAATGTCACCTGTTTAATTGTTGAAGTAAGAATATCACCTCTATAAAGGTGACCTAAATTAATGTGTCATATCAAATTGACACTGTTTACGATTATGAAAAAACGTGGGAGGTACTATGTTTAACTATTGTGCGCCGGGCATGAATCCGAGTATGGTTAACTGTTGTGGACCAGGCATGAATCCGGGGTGGATCGGCGATTATATCCAGTCGGTGATTAACCAGAAGATTATATGTAATGAACTGCAGGCAGGTTTGCTCAACTGTCAGGGTAATGTTCTTGCGCCGGCGACGCGCATCGTGCGTTGTGAGGACTTAAGTGCGTTAGTTGAAGAGGCTATTCAATCAGGGCAGATAGCCATTCTGGGCATTGATTCGCTAACCTTTGATGGTACACATATCTGGCTAGTGGATCAGGCTGGAGTTACACATGATATTAATCTTGCCTCTATTGCGCCGCAAAGTCTGACCAGTAGTGCCCTCAACGTATCGTTGACGATGAGAGACGGCACCGTGCATGTGGTGGACCTGACTGCAGCGGTGACGGACGCAATAGCGAAAAAAACTCTGACCAATGCGGTGATTACCAAAGACAGTACACTGGTGTTGACGCTCGGGGACGGTAGTCAGGTCAATGTGGTCCTGAAATCCCTCTTGACGGACGCTCAGTTGGTCAGCGGTAATGTCAACAGTACTGGGGATATTGAGTTGGTGCGCGGAGACGGCACGACGGTGACGATCGACGCCAACGCACTGCGTAAGGTGAAAATTGATCGTGATAGTCCTTTTACCGGGAACGGTGATGATGTACCGCTCAATATGGACTTTAGCCGGGTGTGTTGGAAAGTCATTGACAGTATCACGATGGACGACAGAGGGCTGCACATTAAGATTGACAACCAGTGTGATGCAGTAACGCTGCCAATGTCCGTTATCCAGCAGGCACTGGCGGATAAAATCAGCGTCTGTGTCAGCCCCAGTGGTTTTATCACCGGCAACGGGCAGAGCGGAGCGTGTCTGGATCTTGACCTCCAGAAAATAATGAACGCACTGGTAGCGAACGCCAATGTGATGAACACGCTGATCAATAACCTGAACAATAAGATTGCGGTCAGCACCAACGGCACGTTAAGCGGCAACGGTACGACCGCTAGTCCGCTTAGTGTCACCCTATCATCGGATGAGGGCAACCTGCTTACTTTGCGCCCAAACGGGGTGTATTATGGCCAGCAGGCGTCGGCGGATGTGTCCAAATTATATGTTGATTCTGTGGCTGGTGATGATAAGAATTCAGGCACGCAGGCGCAGCCGTTAAAAACACTGGCTACCGCCATTTACAAGGTACGGGAAGATCAGAGTAACACTATTTATTTGCGCTGTGGGGGAGAGTATCTCTGGCCTCGTTTTGTTGTGTCGAACGGAGCAACACGGACGATTCAGGCATATGGTGACCCTTACATTGATGGCAATAAGGTTCCTCAAGTAACCCCGGAACGGCGTTCCTACACTTGGTGGATACGAGATGCGATTGTCCGGCCGAAGATTTATGCGCAGGTGACCTATACCAAACAAATTCAGGTGTTTTCCAACATGGTGGCCTCCCCACAAAATGGGGGAGTACTGGAGTGTACCGGGCTGCAATTTATTTGTGAGGGAGTTAATGATCCTGGAACGCCAGACGCACCAGCAGGTTTTGATCCGAAAGCATGGGCACGTTGGAATACTTACATGGTGTACGGTAATAGTTCGGGCAAAGTGAATTTTTACGGTTGTAAATTTCAGGGCCGCTATGCTCCCAAAGCGGCTAAAACCCAGCCGAACGATGTGGACGAAGACTGGTGGGGCATTGTGGGCAAAGACAGTGTAGGGGAGGGAGCGCAGCCTAAATTCACGGCCTGCTCTTACATCAATCTGGTAACCACACCGGGACAGAAAAAATACCCGAATATTATCAACGTCTATTCGGGCATGGCGCAGCTGGATATCAGGCCCTATTCTGATAATTTTAGTGACCTGCCAGGCTATGAATATCTGGTACAGAATATGGGCAACGCAGTGGATATCACCAATGTGTTAACAGGCATCGTGGCAGATCAGAACGGCGTGCCCCGTAATCTGACCGCAAATATTGTGATATAGGGGACGGGGTCGGAATTACAGGACGCAATATGTGGATACTGCGAGGGAGTACCCAAATCCGACACGTTATTTACGCTACTGGCCTCTGGCACAGGAAGGCCATGTGACCAATAATTAGACGTTTTGATAAACTTCCCCACTTTTTATTATTGGTGAAATATGGCTCAAGTTGATGTGGTTTGCCATTATTTTCACAAAACAGAAGATGTTAAAAGGCATGGAAAAGGTAGCAGTGGACATCCCCGTTACTACTGCTACGCCTGCCGCAAAACCTCTCAACATACCTACACCTAGCGAGCCTGCAAACCCAATACTCACCCTATCAAAACCTCCTTGTTTTTTGATAAGTGACTTTGAGACTACTTTTTATTCCGATGGACGCCAAATAAATTAGAACTCTAGGTTCCGAATAAAGCGGTAATCAGCGGATTCAGCCTTGAGACGATACAAATTAGCTGGTCGTCCTCTTTCATGACGTTTTTTACCTGTATCAATCAATAAATCAGCTTGCTCTAAACGGCGTCTGAAAGATTTTTTTTGCAATGTTTTGCCAATTAGCACTTCATGAACATGCTGTAATTCCGTCAGCGTAAAAACTTCAGGTAGTGCAAATCCTGGCACAATGGAATACAGTGATTTCTGTTGGAGCCGTTCCCGGGCTTGCTGGTACAGCTGCACATGGTCAAAGGCCAGTGGCATTGTTTCCATTTCCTCAATAGACACCCATTTAACGGATTCAACGGCATCGATGTGATGTTCACAGGCTTGATAAGCAATCAGCGCGGTATAACACACTGTGACGGACCAACCCCGCTTATCGCGCTGGTTATTGCCAACAGTACAGAGCTGTTCAATATAGGGGGGGATCACGCCTGTTTTTTCTTCTAACTTGCGTAAGACCGTTTTTTCAAGTGTGTCGTCCTTTCCTTCTTCAACAAACCCTCCCGGTAGCCCCCACATGCCTTTATCTGGATGGTTCGCACGCTCAACAAGAAGTACCTTTAAGGTTTCATCATGGTAGGTGAACAGCACCGCGTCGACACTCAAAAGTGGTGAAGGATAGGCTTTTCTATCGTAGTGGGTTAAATATTCGCTTTCATTCATTGTATTGATTATCACGAGTTATTTGATTATCCATGAAGACGATCATACGTTAAAAAATTTTTTTGTCATTAAGACAATTAATCCTTGACGAATTAGAGTCAATAAGACAATAATTATTTATTGTCATAAGGACACCAATAAGGAATCACTATGTTTAACATTAATTATTTCAAAGCGGATTCATCAACTTTCGTCATTAAATCGGTCAATGGTAAGGTGATTAAACAAGGTAAAGGGATCAGTTTTTGGTATAACGCAGCAACAACCTCTATTGCGGCTTTGCCATTAAATGCCCTAGAAGCACCGTTTATTTTTAATCTGCAAACAGCGGACTTCCAAAGCTTACGTATTCAAGGTCAAATCACATATCAGATCAAAAATCCAGAGAAAACAGCAGATGTGCTGAATTACAACTTAACAAAAGACGGTAAATCTTATGCTTCTGAAGACCCGTTAAAACTGAGTGATAGAGTGGTACGCAGTGCACAAACATTAATTCAGGCAATAATCCAAACTACATCAATGCGCGAGGCATTATTAATGAGCCAACTATTAGTGGCTCAGGTAAGCAATCAATTGACGACACAGTCAGCACTGGAAACTCTCGGTATTGATATTATCGATGTATCGATTGCCGCAATCACACCTTCACCAGAGACATTAAAAGCGCTTGAAGCAGAAGCCAGAGAGTCCATCCTGAAAGAGGCCGATGATGCCATTTATGCCAGACGAAAATTTTCTGTTGAGCAAGAGCGTATGATCAAAGAGGCAGAATTAGAAACAGATTTATCTGTGCAAAACAAACAACAGGAAATCGAAGAAGCACGTTTGGAGAATGAACGAACTCTGTTACGTGAAAGAGCGGAAATTGAACAAGAAAAGCTCGTTGCAGAAGTGAATGCAGAAGCAAAACGCAATGAACTTGTCGCGTTACGTGTTGAAAATCAGCGAATCCAGTCAGATGCAGATGCTTATGCTATCGAAGCAAAAATGAAAGCCTATCGCGAATTGCCTGTTGAGAACCTGAAAGCAATGGCACTGGCTAAGATGAATCCAGAACAATTAATGGCGATGGCATTTGAATCTTTGGCACAAAACGCAGGCAAAATCGGTGAACTAAATATCTCTCCTGATTTATTTAGCCAAATGATGAAAAAAGGGGCTAAGGCATGATTAAGGGAGAGGATATTCGCTTTATCTTAGTCACTCGAAAAACCCGATTGCAGGAGCTGATTGAGCGTTTCAATACATGGCCGCAAACGAAGTTTTATTTGGAGCATAACAATGTCGATGCGAGTGATTATCTTGAAGAACATGATCACTACCAGAAACAGTTAGTGCAAGCGGAATCCGTCCTTAAATCGTCAGGGCGGTTTCAACTACTGGAAAGGTCATTACTACCGAGTTACCTGTTTTCTACTCGCGATATTGTGATTGTAATAGGCCAAGATGGATTGGTGGCTAATACATTGAAATACTTAAATGGTCAGCCCGTTATTGCCATCAACCCTGATCCAGCTCGCTGGGACGGTAAGTTATTACCTTTTGAAATTGGTCAGCTTCGTGATGTTATCGTAAATACAATAAAAAGGAAGATGCCGAATAAATCCATCACCTTTGCTCAGGCCACCACAAACGATGGTCAGACATTGTTAGCGGTGAACGACTTGTTTATTGGTCCAAAAAGCCACACTTCCGCGCGCTATATAGTGAAATGGCAAGGACAACAAGAATTTCAATCCTCATCTGGCATTATTGTTTCAACAGGATTAGGCTCAACAGGGTGGTTTCAGTCTATTTTAGCGGGAGCTCAAGCTGTGATGGGAATGAATCACCATCCTTTATCTCAGGGATTTGGTTGGGAAGAAAGAAAGCTTCAGTTTAGTGTACGGGAGCCTTTTCCCAGTAAAACAACAGGCGTGCAACTGGTATTTGGAGCAATTGAGGAACATTCACCGCTGCAATTGGAATCGTTGATGCCTGAAAATGGTGTGATTTTCTCAGATGGTATCGAAGATGACTATTTGCACTTTAATGCAGGTTGCATTGTGTCTATTGGTATCGCAAAAGCACAAGGGCAATTGATTGGTTAATATAATATGTTCTATTTTCAAATGTAATATTTTTTAAAAACCCTATATGCTTTTTCATAATAGTGAGAGTATCAGTAGTGATTTTTCCTTATCCCGCGCCTCGCGTGGGAGATAAGGAATACTCCTATCATTTTGAATAGCGATTTAGAAATTAGGATAAAG
>JAIRVT010000058.1 GCA_031253755.1 Enterobacteriaceae bacterium | reverse complement strand
AAGAATATAAGAATATAAGAATATAAGAATATAAGAATATAAGAATATAAGAATATAAGAATATAAGAATATAAGAATATAAGAATATAAGAATATAAGAATATAAGAATATAAGAATGATAAGGTAAATAAATTAAAAATCAATGTTTTTAAAAAATAAAATTACATTTATCATACTAATTAATTTATTTATTTTATTTAAAATAAGCCGTATTTTTACTACGGCTTTATTTATTAAAGTTAAATATTCATTAACCCGCGATGAATACCTGATTAACAATTTCCTGAGCTTCCTGCTCAATTTTTTCGCGATGTTCAGCGCCCAAAAAACTTTCACAGTAAATTTTATACGCTTCTTCCGTACCAGAAGGACGGGCAGCAAACCAGCCATTATCGCTCATCACTTTTAAGCCGCCGATAGAAGCGCCATTCCCGGAAGCCGTTGTCAGACAGGCGGTAATAGGATCACCCGCTAAGGTGTCTGCCTTGATCATTTCCGGCGATAGTTTGGACAGTTGCGCTTTTTGCTGATGGCTGGCCGGGGCCTGAAGGCGGCTATAACTTGGCGTACCAAAACGCGCAGCCAGCTTATCATAACGCTGCTGTGGGTTTTCGCCGGTTACCGCCATCATTTCTGCGGCGAGCAGGCAAAGAATTATACCGTCTTTATCCGTTGACCACGGTGTACCATCAAAACGCAGGAAAGATGCGCCGGCACTCTCTTCACCACCAAAGCCTAATTCACCTTTATACAGGCCATCAACAAACCATTTAAAACCAACAGGCACTTCCATTAACTCACGACCCAGATCAGCCACAACCCGATCAATCATCGCACTGGAAACTAATGTTTTACCTACCGCAACTTTTTCAGGCCATTGCGGACGATGACGGAACAAATAGTCCACGGCAGTCGCCAGATAATGGTTAGGATTCATCAACCCAGCGGGAGTGATGATGCCATGACGGTCATAATCCGGATCATTGGCAAAAGCCAGATCAAACTTATCACGCAATTCCAGTAATCCGCTCATCGCCCAGCGTGATGAACAATCCATTCTGATGACACCATCATGGTCCAGCGGCATAAACCGAAAAGTCTGGTCGATATTGTCGTTCACCAGTGTCAGGTCAAGATTGTAATACTCGCCAATGCGCTGCCAGTAGGCAATACCCGCGCCTCCCAGTGGATCAATACCGATTTTCAGACGCGCCTTTTGGATCGCCGCCATATCCACGACTTCACCCAGACCGATAACATAAGGCTCAACCAGATCTTTTTCATGCAGGCAGTCACTTTTCAGTACCTGTTCATAAGGCTGACGTTTAACTCCGGCCAAATTATTTGCCAATAATTCATTGGCCCGATTTTCAATAACAGAAGTCAGATCCGTATCCGCAGGGCCACCATTAGGAGGATTGTATTTGATACCGCCATCTTCGGGTGGATTGTGTGATGGTGTGATGACTATGCCATCAGATAAACCGCTGGCCGCTAAATTTTTCCCCTGACGGTTATAAGACAAAATGGCATGAGAAATAGCTGGCGTTGGAGTAAAACCATTATTTTCCTGCACAATCACATCAACACAGTTGGCGGTCAGGACTTCCAGCACAGAAATAAACGCCGCCTCAGAAAGCGCATGAGTATCTTTCCCTACGTAACATGGGCCTGTGATGCCGTTCTGTTTACGGATCTCCGCAATCGCCTGAGCAATGGCCAGAATGTGAGCTTCATTGAAACTGTTACGCCCCGCGCTGCCACGATGGCCGGAAGTGCCGAACTTGACTTGATGGGCGGGATTTTCGGGATGTGGTGCTAAGGTGTAATACTGGGATATGAGGAGTGCAACATTAATCAAATCATGTTGCTGGGCCTGCTGCCCTGCCCTTGGATGAATCGCCACTTTATTTCTCCAGAGAGACGCACTGTACTGCACCGGGCTCGCTTCCAGTGCAGTATAAAAATGCTGAACAATTGAAAACTGTTTTTAAATCACTCAACTAGATAGTTACTGACTAGCCAGTTGTTAATTAACCTGTTGCTAATTAACCTGTTGCTAATTAAATAGTGCCACACACTTTTTCAATCATATTGACCGAAAACTTCATATTCTGCATCACATGTTCAACCATGCTGCGTTTACGGTCAGTATTGGTATTGGTGATCACCCAAAAAGGAGTACCGATGATATGGCGGGGTTTCGTTTGTTTACCGCTGGCCAGCAGCGTTTGCTCATCACCGGCAAAATAAGTGCGGGTACGGCCGTGCATCGCCTCTGTTGCGCTGGAGAAACCGTCACTATCCAAACTATACAGCGTAGACAGAACCAGCATGAAACGCTCAACAGATTTTTTCTTTTCGGCATATTCATCGGAAAGCAATAATTCGCGCATCACACGAACAGTATCGCGGGAGCGTACAGCGGCAACTTTGTTATCGACAGGAGCGGGTTCACTGGCAGGCTGTGTAGTGTGTACTGGCTGCCCGGCGTCCAATTTCAATATACGCCGTAAAATATCAGATGCACTTTCACCGATATGCAGGGTTTGACTTGCGATAAAGCGGTAAAGGTCTTCATCAACTTGTATCGTTTTCATTTCTATCCAGTACTGTTCTTAATGAAAAAATTATTTCCAGATTATAAGATATAATACAAAAAAACAAAACAATTAAACTTTCAATAACTTAAAGTGATTCTTTTCGGAATTGGGAATTGAAAAAAAAGTGGCTTTTCCCCTAAAATAAATCAATCAGTTACAGCCATTTCAATCCATTTTGTTTGTCGCTGTAAATATATCATGCTATTAAATTCTGCAATAAATAGCTTTCCACAATGACAGGAGTATTCCTTATCCCGCGCGACGCGTGGGATAAGAAAAAATCACTACTGATACTCTTACTATTTTGAAAAGCATATATTAGACATTAAATGAACAGAATCAAATTCGAGCAAATTATGAAGTCAAACAATCAATTAAATTATCATATACACCACGCGGAAAATCTGCTCTCTTCCACGCCAATTATTCTAATCCACGGCCTGTTCGGAGATTTGAATAATTTAAGCGTATTAGGGCGAAATTTGCAGCAATATTACCCGGTTATTCAAATTGATGTACGCAATCATGGTATTTCTCCACGGATGGAAAATATGGATTACCGTGACATGGCGCAGGATATTCTGGCACTGCTCGATGAACTCAGCGTGCAAAAAGCCATCATTATCGGGCACTCGATGGGCGGTAAAATTGCCATGAGCCTGACAGCCATCGCCTCAGAGCGTATCGAAAAGATTGTGGTCATTGATATGGCCCCGGTTGCTTATCAGGTTCGCCGGCATGACACGATTTTTGCTGCATTGAATAAAGTCACTGAGGCAGGCGTGCAAACCCGACAGGCTGCAACGGAGATAATGCAACAGGACATTCAGGAAGATGGCGTGATCCCGTTTTTGCTGAAATCCTTCCAACAGGGAGAATGGAAATTCAACCTGCCGGTGCTGCAAAAAGAGTACGAGAAAATTATCGGCTGGGAAACCGTTCCGGCATGGCATAAGCCAGCGCTGTTCATACGTGGTGGAAACTCTGATTACATTACCGAAGAATATCGGCAAGATATCATCAACCAGTTTCCGCAGGCAACGGCCTGGGTCGTGGCAGGTGCCGGACACTGGGTACATGCGGAAAAACCCGAAGCTGTCCTGCGGGCAATTCACCGTTTTTTAGGTATCGAATGATGACGATAAATAACGTTTTGAAATCATGAAACACGCTCTTACCCCTTACACGGTGAGGAGTAAGAGTTCTTCATATTTAAAGTGTTTCACGATGATAAAAACACCAATAACGTCAGCAAAAATCAGGGCCATATATCATCTTTATTAAGAGAAGTTAACAAACCACCGAAACCTTTTTCTTGTTTAGGCGCTGAGTGATAAATTAATGTCACTGTATGAGCAATTTTTTTTCTACCCTCTTCCACAAATTTATATATAAGGTCATCT
This sequence comes from Enterobacteriaceae bacterium, assembly GCA_031253755.1. Classification (GTDB taxonomy): domain Bacteria; phylum Pseudomonadota; class Gammaproteobacteria; order Enterobacterales; family Enterobacteriaceae; genus Xenorhabdus. Next base: position 92 of record JAIRVT010000058.1, on the reverse strand, counting down.
CTTGGATCCAGATGAGCCATTGCAATTCCGTTCTTAACAATCCCAGTAATATGTTTCGTTTTATTAGACCATTTCTCCATTTTTAACCGCCA
>JAIRVT010000013.1 GCA_031253755.1 Enterobacteriaceae bacterium | reverse complement strand
TGGGTGCGGCCGGAGCCTTCCTGTAGTTGCGGTTTGTAGGTTTCTGCGCAGTTACCCACTGCAATCAGAATGCCGTCTTTGTCGAACAGGCCGATTTCACGGATCCACCAGCCGCCTTCGTTTTCAGGAATGACCTGTTCTGCGATGATTTGGTTGGTGTTTTTCGGGTCGATGCTCAGCGTGTTAATCGCAGCACGGCGCTTTTCGCCAACCAATTTGGTTTGTTTGGTATCCGGTGTGGGCAGGCTGCCGCCGCCGTCACCCACGGCCATATGGGTAATTTCGATTTTCGTACCCAGTGCTGCCGCGTTTGCCAATTTATCCGCGCCCAGCTGTGTCAGCAGCGCAAAGTATTTGGTACTCATGCTCTAATCCTCATGTCGTCAATAATATGTATTCCCGCGCCCACAATATCTGCGCCGGAGACGGTCACTTCCTGCGGGAAGTAGGGGTAAACGGTCAGCTCGTCGCCACTGTAGGTCGCTGCCGAGTAGTAATATTCACCGCGTGTGTCCAGATTGATATCCAGACCAATCAGATGGCGGCTCACCGGTTTGGCGTCGAAAATCAGCTTTTCCAGCTCTTCGAACATTTCATGGGTGATACCGCTCTCCAGTACGCCGATATCCAGCCGGAAAGTGCCCGGTGCATCGTTGGTCTGCCACCACTCTTTGACCCGAATGAGATAACCCAGCGGTTCCACCACACGTCGAATCGCGCCAATGGTTCCTTTGTGTTTATGCAGGAACAGCGACGCCTTAATCACTTCCCGCTTGGTGCTTTCAGTCCAGTTTTCATCCCAGCGATCCACCGACCACGCCCATGCCAGATAAGGCAGCAGCGATGCCGGGCAGGTTGCCGGGTTCCACAGTTCCCGCAGTGGTACGTTGATCTTCTGCAACTCGGCACAGGCTTTCGCCGCCGCGATTTCCAGCGGGGTCGAGCCCATCGGCAGAAGGCGATCATTCATCAGAACCTCCCATTGTCAGTGTGGTTTTGGTGCAATACGATGCCTGCGTTTTATCCAGCACCACGTCTTTCAGCGGCGCTTTCAGTTCCACGCGCTGGACACCTTCCACATGCAGCGCGGCATAAATCGCGGATAAGCGGATGTCACGCCCCAGACGATGCTGTGCTTCGGCGTAGTGTTTCAGCTTCTGCTCAGCCGCCTTGCGAATCGGCTCGGATTCCGGTGTCGGGAAGATGTACAGCACGGCATCAATTGCATATTCCACAATGTTTGCCGACTGCACTTTCAGCCGATCCGCCACCGGACGCACGTTTTCGTCGTTCAGCGCTTTTTCGACTTTCTCCAGCAGCTCTTTGGATGCCACGCCTTTGTCCTCGCGGGACATAATGGTCACGGTGACGTTCGCCGGCGATGGGCTGATGGCGGAAGCATCCGCAACGCGACCATCAGCACTGCGCGCGTGATATTCGTAAGCGCCCACCGGCCCGGCAACGCTCAGGCCTTCAAAAGCCTGTGGAATGCGGACGCGGTAATCGTTGTCGGATTCCATCACGGCCGGAATCGGCGGAATACTGGTGTCGTCCGCTGGGTTAAGTACCATGCGCGATACGTTGTTATTCGCGCCGAGCTGATCCAGATCGTTGCCGGTTGAATACGCCACCATCACCGCCCGTGCCGCTTCGTTAACGCGCTGGCGCAGGAGTAATTCACGGTAAACGTTCTCTTCCAACAGTTTCACCAAAGGTTCGGATTCCAGTTGCAAAGTTCGGGCGATGGCCTCCTGCTGCTCTGCGGGATAGAGCGAGATCAGCCCTTTTTTGCGTTCTTCTAACAGTTGTTCGTAATCCAGCGGCTCAACCACATCCGGTGGCGGCAACTGGCTTAAATCGATAGTTGGCATTCGTCTATTACCTCTCGCTTTCTTTAGTTTTCGCTTTCTTTGCCTTTTAGGAATGGCTCACCGGAATCGAAAGTGAAAATTCTTTGGCGGATTGATGGTAAGTACCCGTAATATCCACCACCATTTTGCCGTCCAGCCCGGTTTCCATCGTGATTGACGTAAGCGTCACACGCGGTTCCCAGCGGCTGATGGCGGTAAAACTCGCCGCCATGACCTGAAGCCGGAGCGCGGGGTTCTGCGGCCAGTCGATCAGTTCAGGCAGCAAAGAGCCGTAAGTCCGGCGCGCGATACGGCTGCCCACTGGCGTCAGCAAAATATCGCTCACGGATTGCCGGACATGCTCTAAATCGCTCAGCGAACGGCCGGTTTGTCGGTTCATGCCCAGATACATCATACGGGGCCTCCTGATGTGTCACCGCCTGACCGGATGCCGGTGTGTTTATGGGAGTCCACGACCACGCCGTTGGAGCTGAATTTGCCGCCGGTGTGTTCAATATTGCCAGTCATTTTGCCGCCTTCGCGCACGAGCAAAGTTCCCGTGCTCATGAGCTGCGTGCAGATGACTTCCGGTGTATCCAGCGTGATTCGTGTGCTGGCGACACAGGTGATTTCCGGCGCGGTGATATGGACGGAATCGGAGGCAGTGACTGTCGCGGTTTTGATGCCAGTCACAGTCAATGCGCCTGATTGCGGCTCATATTCCATCATTGCGCCATCCGGAAACTGAATATGCGTCGCTTCAGGGGACGTCGATGGCGCCGGAAACTCATCTGAAAAAATTGCGGGCAATACAAAGGCGGTGGTCAGTTCGCCGCCTATGGACAGTAATAAAACCTGCTCACCGACACTGGGCGCCCACCATGTGCGGGAGTTTCCCGCTCTGGATGTCAGCCAGTGCAGCCAGTTGGTTTCAAGGTTGCCTGTCGCGACCCGGCACATCCCTTTGGTGGTATCCACTTGGGTAATCACGCCGGTTCGGATCAGGTTGCGCAATAAGCGCATCAGTTCAGTGAGTTGTGTGTTCATGGCATAAGAATGCCACGAAAAAGCGGCGGGAACATTAAAGTGGACTTGTAGGAAACCGCATACAAAACGGCGAATAAAATGATTAAAAATCAACAAAATAAAAGCCTTTTCCCGCAATGAAAAAAGGCTTTTAACGTTTCTGCCCGATGATTCGGGATCACTAAGGCTTACATTGCCGTACGATGTCACGAACGTACTGTTGCAGGTAATCTAATTTGGTCTGGTCGCTGATGATCCCGGCTCGGATATCGTAAATAGCGCGTCCAGCTTTTGCAGTGAGTTCGACTTGGCTTCCATCGCCCACGCGGCCGGTGCCGGTATCTCGGTTTTGGGTGCGCTGACAGGCAGTAAGGTTGCTGGCGGCGATTTGCACCCGACGAGTACCAGCGGCAATATCAGCCCGCAGAACAGCGTTTTCTTCTTCGACATTCGCAAGTTTTCCTGAATAATATTCATCCAATTTGGCGGCTCTGCTTTGTGCATCTTTCATCTGTTGAATGGCAGACAAAGTGTCCTGATGCGCTTTTTGGTGAATCTCCGCAATCAGAGCAGCGTGCCGCTGTTTCAGGTTCGCCATTTCACTAAGAAACAACGCACGGTGACTCCACCAGCCCAGAAATCCCCCGACAACCAGTGTGATAATTAAAGGCAGCCGTTTCATTGATCCAGCCCCCAACAGACCAGCTCTGATTCCTGCTCGCGCCGCAAAACCTGCCCGTAACAGCCATCCGGCTGTCCTTGTGTTTTTCGACAATCTCGTCCTCCGTCATAAATCCAGCGTTTAATTTCCTGACAGGCGCCTTTTTTGTCTCCGGCATTGAGCTTGCGATAAAATGTCGAGGAAAAACATTTTCCCGGCCCGATGTTATACGGGCAAAAACTGGCAATTCCGGCAATTTGTGGCTCAGTCAGCGGAACCCGGACGTTTTTTCTTACCCAGCCAATCGCTTTGTCGGCTTCTCTCCGGTTCAAGAGTTCGCATTGCTCAAATGTTAGTTGTATTCCCCGGTAAACCGGTTTTCCCTCAATCCGCGTCACTCCCCGGCAAACCGTCCAAATGCCGCCCGCATCCTGATAGGCGGTGAGCCGGTTGCCCTCTTTCTCATCAAGAAACTGGGAAAGAATCACTGAAGAGCTGGCACCGCCAATAATCAGGCCAATAAGTAATCGGCTGAGTTTGCTTTTGAAATCCTGCATATCACAGCTCTTTAGGGGCGTGATGGATTAATTCACTGACCACTTTGGCTGATTTTGATGCAGGCTCAACTTCCAGATTTTCCAGAATATCTTTTAAGATCAAGGTGCGTTTCATCTGCTCACGGCGGTTAAGCCGGTAAGTCAGAATGCCAAGAGTAATACTGGCGAACGCGCCTAGCAGGAAACTCCACTCATATAAAGAAAGGCCGGATAAAATGGCGGTCGTACTGGCGCAGGCATAAGTGGCATGGCTGTATTTATCCATTCATGCCCCTTAATCCCACAACTGGATCATCGGTTTGCTGGCGGCTGGCATAAAGTCCGGCATCTCAACTTTTGTGCCATGCGGCAATATCGCGCCAAAATCCGCCAGCCCCGGATTTGCCTGTAAGACACGCTCCGTCATCCCCAATGTCCGCCCATAATGGCGCCAGCACAGGGCATCCACGGTTTCGTTTTGTTGTGCAAGAATCTGCATACACTCTCCTTTTCCTGACAGAAAATAATCGGTAAATCGAAGAGTTATGATCGAATAATCAGGAAAATGCCTCAATCAGACAGGATTGTCAGGAAAGCTGCACAAGTGAAAGGAAAGATAATTCATCGTTCGAACAATATGAACAATATGAAAAGCATGAAACGCATGAAACGCATGAAACGCATGAAAAGCATAAGGGCAGAAATTTCTGCCCTTATGCGGTGTAAATTGTTTGCTATGCGTTGAAAAAGTTTAATCCATCCGAGACTAATCCGATAACCAGCTATCATCCTCCCAGACATTCTGGATCAATTCCATCACTTGGTCATGTTCATCGCTGTTTTTGCTTCCGGTGATTTTTACCGAAGTATTGCTGCTGGTGGCAATGCGAAAATGGGTATCAGGGTACTGTGGCAGTATTCTCTTTTTAAGTTCATTTTCAAGTGCAGACAGGGTTGATTCAGAAACCTTAGCTCGCTTATCGAAAAGTATTTCAATTCGCATTATGTTCTCCCGCCAAAATCTATTCTTCTACCGAACCGGAATTACCCAAACATTGATGTTCAGATGGATTATCAAAAGTATTACTATAACTGCTGAGCCTGTTTTCATACGGTGCGGATAACTCAGCTATCCAAACCAGTGCTAATTCTTTGTCTTCTGCCTGATTGCAATCACAACTTGTTGCCATTCTGGCAATAAAATTAATACGTTGTGCTACGAGTGATTCAATAAGAGAGTCCACTGATCTATCAACCTCCACGTGATACTGTACACATATACAGTACACCTAATCAATAAGAATTTAAAGTAGTTTTTTCCTTTTTTAACAGTGATATTGATAGTTAATAACTATTGTTGATTGCTTTCTTGGAAGGATTTTACAAAATTAGCGTGTTTTATAAAACGGTGTTCTTTAAAACGATCCCATAAATTCAATTCCATAAACACGCTTCCATCACCTTCTCTTAAAACCATTTTAGCTGGCTATTATAACAGTATTTTTCTTGCTTGTTCTGTTTATTCGTACAGTTATTGACAGAACTCCAAGAGAATTGTTTTTTGTTTCTTTTATAGACAATCTGCTCCGCTGCCAGAGCCGTATCTGACTTCGGTACAATTGTCCACTGGTGGATTCGGGTACAGATAATTTTCTCACAACGCAATAACGGTGATGTCACGCCCTGAATGGTGTGAATATCTTCACCGTAAGGACTGCCAAAAGGAATATGTTGGTAAGCGAGCCGAATCACCAAATCGCGACGAGCTACCCACGGCCCGCCCTGAGCCTGTGTATAAGCCGCCCAGTTACCTTGATCTGCGGCCTGTAACACAGCATTTATTTTGTCATCAGACAGACGAATCGCTTTCAGACGACGCAATTCGCGCCAAACAGAAACCGGCGCGCCACCAATTTGCTGAAATTGGCGAATTCGCCAACGGCTCGCCCATGCTGTGACCGATTTAGCAACATCGCGCAATGATTCACCGGTTTCATGATCCGTTTCATCTTCCAATGCATAACCATCGATGTTTTTGGAGATGTACTTTGCGATATAACCGGTTGCACTGCCTTGATTCGGATCTATCGTTTTGTAATCAAAACGAGATTTTTTATTATCATGCGTTAGCTCCGCTTGCTCTTCCTGACACGCATAATGCTCCAGAATTTTTCTGACCTGCGGAACATGTTCCGGCAGCATAAACAGAACGATATGCCAGTGTGGCGTGCCGTCATGGTGCGGTTCGACCACCCGGAAGCCAAACAGATCTATTCCCTTACGGGCAAGGGCTGCCCGCGCTTTTGCCCAGACGCCACATAAATAGCGCTGCGTATCGCGGGGCGTCAATCCTTCCCACTGTTCGATAAAACCGCCCTGATGCCGGACAGCGTGATATTTTGCGGGCGCGGTAATGGTGTAGAATTCCCCCACACAGCCCATTTTGTTGGCAACATCTTCGAAACCGCGCATTCTGACCATCAGTTCGCAACGGCGAATCGCCGGATTTGCGTTACTGTGAACCACGGCTTCCGCCAGTGAAATACGCTCCCCACTTTCATTTTCCAAATCAAAATGTTGGAAAAACTCACGGTTACGCCGCTTCTGTTCCAGCCATTCCCGTAAAGCATGACGGGAAACATACGGCGACGCCGCGTTTTGCACTTGCCCGACCGCAATTGCCATATGCTCTGATTGAATATCCCGCAGGCGTTTTAAGCGAAAATACCACCAACGGGCGGACATCATGCGCAACATGCCCGCACAAAGCTGATCGACAGAAAGCGCTTTTCGTCCATGATTGAATCGTTGCCAATAAGGTGGTTGAGTGCCGCATTGCAGCGTCAGGTTTGCCAGTAACTGATAAACCGCAGCAAGTCGGGAGAATTGTTCATTTTCGCTCACAGAACACTCTGCCTGAGCATATTGTGAACCTTTTAGGGATGCAGAATCTAATGAGGAAATAGAATTTAATGACGCAGTTAAAGACGATGCAGTTAAAGTAGAATAGTGCTCATAATTTTCTGTGATAAACACCACAATCTCATGTGCGAATTTTAACAGCTGTTTGCGATCATAAGTCGCCACTTTATCCAATTGTTCAATAAAAGGAAAAGGCGCTATGCCTGACGCATGATGCTGAAATTGATAACGGTCTTTTACCCGCTGTAATCGTGGCAATACGCGTTGTCCAAGGGTTTTTCTCAGGTAAGAATTGGCATCCCGGCGCCCGGATTGGGCAAAGATATCCATGTAACGGCGGCTGAAATAGGTGGCTAAAAAATCCGGCATCTGACCAAGATATTGCTGACACCATTGGCTATCTTCTGCGTTCACATTCCATAGCAAACGTTCTGCCATTGAGGCATGTTGTGGGATATTCATTGATTCCATCCTAATTGGATAACGCCAAGTGCTTGGGAAACTGGCTCACGACAACCTTAATGTGATTCATCGCCTTGATCAGTGATTGTTTTTCCACCGGGGAAAAATGGCTGATCTCGCTGTCATGGCGGGAGCGCGGAATATTCGCCAAATAAAAAATCGCTGACAGCGCCCGTTGGTTTTCTTCATAATGGCAATCTTTTTTGTCGCGCATGTCCGCCAGAAACCGGTTCAACTCTTTCTCATCATCGCCCCAGTAAATCGCCCTGATCCTTGATAATTGATTCAATCCATCCAAACGCTGACCGAGGCTAATGGGGGCAAATTTTTCTTTTTCTGTATTCGCCATATTTTCCTCTCTACTTTTTGCTTTCTGCTTTATTACTTTTTGCTCTATAAATTTCGATTGCAGCTTGCAATACATTGAAAAACCTTATCTCTTCCTGCTTTGCGGGAAGGGATAACGCGGGTCTTGAAGTTGAATGGAGATAAGCGTCATTACCGACAGAGTTCCCCTCGGATCAGCGCTGATATCAGGCATAAAGATTGAAATTTGGATGTTCATGATGCAATATCTCTCAATGGTTTTCGGCTAAACCAATCCGGGCTCATCTAAGTTCTCATATTGAGATCTTTTGTGAGATACTAATATCTCTTATCTATACTGTCAATGAAAAATACCAATATTGAGATCAAAATGGGGGCTGATAGTGGTGGCCGCCCTGCTATTGAGCGTCTTGTCCGCGCTTATGGATTCAAATCTCGTCAGGCGCTGAGTGACCATTTAGGTGTATCTAAAAGCACAATGGCAAATCGCTATCTTCGTGATAGTTTTCCAGCGGATTGGATTATTCAGTGTAATCTTGAAACAGGTGCTTCACTGCTTTGGCTGAGTACAGGGCAAGGAGAGATGTTTCCAAACGGCGAAGGTACCCAAAAAACGGAGCGGCTGGAAGATATCATCGCACCGTCAATCTCCAGAGTGAAACTGTCAGGCGGCAAGCTGATTGAAGCGAATCCGGTAATTCTGGACAGTGAACTGATTTCCAAAGAGCTGAAAGCGCCGCTGGTGGTGGATGATGGCACTACGTGGCATCTGCTTGATACTCAGGAAGGCAATATTCAGGACGGCTTATGGCTGGTGGATATTGAAGGAATGCACAGTATCAAAAAAATAGCCAAAATCCCGCTCAGTAAGATTCGGGTCAGTGATGATGATGTCACCTTTGATTGTGCAATCAGTGATATTCAGTTTGTTGGACGAGTGGCGTTAGTGATCGCCAGACAATAATTTTAGTTAAAACCGTTTTCCATCAAGGTTATTGTTCTATTTCCAAATAACCTTGATGGCGTTTATTTAAACAGGACGTTTGATGCGGTACAAAATCTGTTCTCTCAATGGGTGACCTTTCTCAAGTGCCGGATGCATGAAAGTGTTCTCATCTTTGATCATTCCTAACTTTTTCATCACACTTTCTGAGCGATAATTCTGGAGGGAAGTAAAAGCGACAATTTCATCCAGATCTGTTTCGGTAAAAGCGAAATCAAAAATATTGCGCGCGGCTTCGCCAGTATAACCTTTACCCCAAAATGCTTTGTCGAGACGCCAGCCTATTTCGACAAAAGGGGAAAACGGGAATTCAAGCGCGGGAATATTCAGCCCGACAAATCCCATAAATTCACCCGATTGCTTCAGCTCAACCGCCCATAATCCCCAACCGCCCTGCATTTCAAATTTACGCATACAGTTATCAGCCAGCGCATTACTTTGCTCTTTTGTCAGTATGTTGGGGAAAAACTCCATCACTTCGGGATCACTATTTAAGCGAAAAAAAGGTTCTTTATCTTCTTCTTTCCAACCGCGAAGCCATAGCCTGTCGGTTTCCAGTTCTATTATCACAACGCCTCCTTTATATTTATGATTAGTCATAAAAACAAAAACTGCCGGAAAATTATACTTATTCCGGCAGCTTAAAAGAAACGTTTATTGATAGCTGGATATCAAGCCGTGTTTTTAGATTTTGGCTTATCTGCCTGAATTTCTTTCGCCTGATTTTCTTTTATCGAAATAACCCGTTCTGTTTCTGCTTTTTTCTTATTTTCTACTTGTTCAGATTGACCAACAAATAATCCGCCACGTCGAATTGACATACTTCCGCAACGGCTGATGCCACGCAGCTCGCCATGTTCAAGAATATCCAGCGTTTCGGCGCAGCACGTTCCTTCAACATGACCATCAATAATAATTTCAGGCGCATTAAGCTCACCTTCTACTTTCCCTGCGTGCATAACTCGGATAGCACCTCCTTTTACCCGAATATTGCCGACTACTTTTCCCCAAATCTGAATATCCCCTTCCATCTCAATATCGCCCTTAAATATTGAGTTTTTTGCGATAACAGTATTGGTGCGAGTTTCAGCGCCGACGATTTTTTTCTCTTCAATAGGTGCGGAAATGATGGGTGTAACCGGGCTGGCAACAGGTGTCTCAGTTTTTTTTCCAAACATAGCTTTTATTCTCTGTTTCATATTCGTAAAGTAAAATACTAAGGCTAAAAAAGATAAAATTGCTGTTATGGCACAACTAATATGCGCGCCACATAGGTAAAACCCCAGTGCAATAACCCAAAAGAGCCATAAACTGTATAAAAAGGCGTTATCTGAAAAACGTTTCTTTTCCATAATTTTCGCATTCTTGTAATTGTTTATAATCAGCAAGTATATCTGTGTATATGCCTTAGTGGATATAAAAGAAAGGTGATGCAAATACATCCTAGCATTGTACAAGTATAAAAAACAATCTACGAAGCTATAACAGGGGTATTTATAGTGCTATTACACGGATAAATAGTGCTATTACACGGATAACGCCGCCAGCGAGGACCAATATACTGAATTATCTGTATTTATATTGCAAATAACAATATGAAAAATGTATTTAAATAGATTTATTTTGCTATTTTCAATATATGAATCATGGAAACTAATAAATTAGCAACAATATTAAACCAAGAATTAACAAAAGCAATAATCGCAATACAAATTCATTATATTTCATTACAACAAATAATATTTTTAAATAAAAACAATCGCCAGTATAAATATCATCCCATTCTAGAAATTAATTTTAATATAAACATTAATATTATAAATAAGTAATTAAAGTTCAAAATAATCAGTTTAATATAATTGATAACTTTCATTAAAGAAATGAGCAAAAAAATATCGAATATTTCACTTATTTACTCTGTTAATCAATTGATTAATAAAATTTAAAACTAACATAATGCCCAATTTAGAGATATAATTCCAAAACAACTTAATTAATATAATGTGTACGCGTTTGATATCTGCCAATACCTTTTAATACTATATACCCTATTAAATTCTACGAATTTAAAGTTGCCATTCTCCCAAAGAAGCAACGTGAAAGATAAAAGATAAAGATAATGGAGTTCAAACTTCTCATTATATGGAATGATTAGGAATATTAAATGACAAGGGCGACCGGTTTAAATCAAAAGAATATTTTTTCTTTACAATTCACCATGCCGGACTTCAACATTCTGAAATATAAACAGAGAGGTTTATGTATTTTACTTGATGGCGAGATGATATGGAAAAATTGCACGAATACCTATCACATTCTATCAAACGATATTCTTTTTATCCCTCCGGGGAATTACGCAGCAAAGACAAAGACAGAAGGTTGCCGGGTATTATGGTTGCCTTTGCATATGGAATTTTTACGTGGTTTTCTTAATCGGTTTGGCGGATTATTGAGCCATATTGAGCGCCATGATTCCCCTGCCTGTCGGTTAATTCCTTGCTCCCAATTTCCTTTGCTGACAGAAAGTGTGCGTGGGTTCGTGAATTTACTTGCCCATGACTGCCCACCGGCGCTGATTCAGTTAAGAACTGAAGAGCTGCTTTTATTGCTTTCTCTCGGCAAGCAAGGTTCATTACTGATGTCAGTCCTGCGGCAATTGAGTAATCGGCAGGCAGAGCGACTGCAAACATTTATGGAAACTCACTATCTTAATGAATGGAAACTGAATAATTTCGCGCGTGAGTTTGGCATGGGATTAACCTCATTCAAGGAGCTTTTCAGCTCAGTTTATGGTATATCGCCACGTGCCTGGATCAGCGAGCAGCGTATTCTTTATGCTCATCAATTATTATTGAACAGTGAAATGAGTATTGCTGATATTACGCTGGAATCAGGTTTTTCCAGCCAATCCTACTTTACCCAAAGCTATCGCAAACGTTTTGGCTGCACACCGAATCGGGCCAGATATGGCAAGGACCCGATGCAGTAAAGACTTTATGTCACAAAGCGCATATAAAGCGCATATATAGAAAGAAAAAAATAGTGCCGTTTTGCCTCATCAATTTCTGACCTTATTAAACATACAGGTGGAAATGATGAGGCAAAATTCATCAATCGGATTCAGGGAGGTTATGTTGGATATTCAGAAAATCCTGTTCATTAAATTCAATATTGACCTTCTCTCCGGTGTCATGCAGAATTTTTTCTGCGATAAGATCAGTCAGGGGTGAAATGATATTAAAATGGTCACCATTTTTAATCGAATAAATATATAGCGGAATATTCTTATCTTCTGCCACTTGTTTTATTTCATCAAACTCCTCCCAGTAAGATTGTTCTCCTTCAAAATAGAAGGTGGGTGATTTGATTGAATTTAAAAAAGTCCGTGGAGAACGTATTTCAAACTCAGCCGGGTTACTTTGATCAAATGGCACAGCCACTGGAATTGATCCATATTCAAGACGCAATTTTAAATCAGGGACACCTCCCAGTGAAAATACGGCTCTGAACCCTTCACTATATTCACTGGCTAACAATGCGCGGGTTCCTCCGGTGCTATGTCCGGCAAGATAGATTCGTTTGGGATCAACATAAGGCAGTGTCATCAGATATTGTCGGGCGGATTCAATATCACGCATCTCACCGAAAAACATCTCATAACGCCCGGGGTTTGTATTTTCGCCCCTAAAGCTCGGTATCATCAAAACTAATCCTTCACGCCTTAATGGAGATGCCGATTGATCATTATCATAAGGTTGTTTAGACCAAAAGAAATCATCATGGCCGATACCGCCGTATCCACCGGTTAACCAAATCACAGCAGGGTATTTTTTACTCGTATCCTTTGGTGGAGGAGTGAGATAAGCAGCCATATCTCCATCTTCAGCCGAATAATATATCAAAGAAAAAATATCTTTCGGCGGAATAGCAGGCTCTCCATCACCGATGAAACTTTCATCAATAATATTCGTTTTAAATTGGAAATGCGCCTTCGCATAATTATCTTTACTTAATTTAAAACTGTAATTATCTTCTTTGCATGAGATAAGTAAAAAACCAAAAATAATAGGTAAAATCTTAAGCCAACTACAAGATTGTTTCATGAAAATCACCTTTATGTATATTTGCCTTTACCTTTTACCATGATGCGTTTAATTTTTGAATCATTTTAATTCCTGAATAAAAGCACCATAAATACCACTACAAAAGAAATCAATTTTCTTTGTTACTGTTGATAAAGAAAAAATATAAAAAATTCGCTGATATCGCTTTTTAGCATGATAGGAGAAAGTTTGATTCCTCGCATTGTGAGGAATCAAACTTTCTAATAACCATCGTATCTTACTGCTATGAAAATCTATTTAGACGCCGAGTAATTATATAATCTTGAGGGTTTATTCTTTATCGCCACACCATAGCTTAATGCGATGGGGTATAAGAGAGAAAGGCGATGTTCACTGAAGATCAATGCGATTCTTGCTCTTTTGTCTTACTCTCTGCGCTATAAAATACCTTACCCAGCTGTATCCGTTCCCGGCCGGTGGCCAGACGATGGCGATTGGTATCCCGCAGGGAATAAACACAGCCGCAATATTCCTGCTGATAGAACTCTTCGCGTTTGCTGATTTCTATCATACGGGCAGAACCGCCGCCTTTGCGCCAGTTATATTCCCAATAGCTTAGCCCCGGATAACGTGAAGCAGCACGGACGCCGCAATCATTAATCTGCTGCATGTTTTTCCAGCGCGAAATGCCAAGGGAACTGGTAATGACCGGGAAACCATGCTCATGGGCGTACAGTGCCGTCCGCTCAAAGCGCATATCAAAACACATGGTGCAACGAATGCCGCGCTCAGGTTCATTTTCCATGCCTTTCGCCCGCTCAAACCAGTTATCGCGGTCATAATCGGCATCAATAAAAGGAATTCCCATCTGCTCTGCAAAGCGAATATTTTCCTCTTTGCGCAGCTCATATTCTTTTAACGGATGAATATTCGGGTTATAGAAAAATAGGGTGAAATCTATCCCCGAAGCTAACATGGCTTCCATCACTTCACCTGAGCACGGTGCACAACATGTGTGCAACAGGACTTTATTATGCCCGTCAGGCAGCGGAAGCGGTTTACGTTCATGATTCAGTGACATAGTATCTTTACCTAATCCAAACAATAAAAAAACAGGGAGAGAATAACCGTTTCTCTCCCTGTGTTTACTCATTTTGCGCATCTTACTTTTTCTTGCATCTCAGGACAACGGAAAAAAACCTGTCTTCGTCCCCTTTCAGGCTGCCTTTGCCAAGCGCATTAAACTATCGATAACTCCGGTAAGACTTGCCCGCCATCGACCACAATTGTCTGGCCTGTAATATATTTCGCTTCATCAGATGCCAGAAAGCAGGCGGTATAGCCGATATCTTCCGGTGCTCCTAACGTTTTCATTGGCACAACCTGCTGAACCTGCTGCAATACTTCCTCACCAAATGCCTGCAAACCTTCGGTCATAATCATGCCCGGCATAATTGAATTAATCGTGATCCCCTGACTGGCATATTCCAGCGCTGCGCTGCGCATGAACCCTAACTGCCCTGCTTTGCTGGCACCATAATGGCTGTAACCCGGCATACCGACTAACTCGCCTGTAACCGATGACGTGAGTATCACTCGCCCGTATTGTTGTTTTTCCATCACATTTAGCGCAGCCTGTACTAACAAAAATGTCCCTTTCAGGTTGATATTGAATACTCGATCCCAATCTTCAACCGCCATTTCTTTAAGATAATGTTGTGGAAAAATACCTGCATTTGAGCAAAGAATATCAAGCCTGCCATATTTCTCGACAATTTCATCAATCACACGTTTACAGGCTGCCTGATCCGCAACATCAAGAGGAAAAAATTCAACACCCAGTTCTTTGGCAATTATTTCTCCGTTGGTTTTATCCGTTCCTGAAATAAGGGTAACCGCACCTGCCTGTTTAAATACCTGCGCAATTCCTTTACCAATACCTTTCGTGCCACCAGAAATAAAGACAATCTTGCCTGTTAAATTAAACATTTTTGTTTCCTTTTATATACCCGTCGTATTTCAAGCGGCCTCTTTGTTGGCTGCGCTCGCTTGCAGCAAGCGATGCAACTCGAAATCCATAGGGTATAACTGAATATGCAGTATTTTCGTGACTTTCAAATGAATTCCTCAATATATTTATAGCAAATAATGTTAACAATAATAATTAATATAACTTGTCTATTAAAAATCAGCTCAACATCAATAATTCTCTTATTTCATTAAAATTGTTTTGCAAGCGGCAACTTGAAGTTTATCGCATATAGAGACTATGATTGTTAACAACATGTAAAATACAGGATAAAAAATATGACTCAGAACAATTCATTCCTAAATGAATATAATGGTGTTGCACTATCACCGATCTTATTTCTCAAAAGAGCTGTATTAAGTCATGGTGATTATCCTGCCGTAATTGACAACGGGCAGCAATGGACATGGCAACAATATGCGAGCCGCTGCGCAAACATTGCAATCGCACTTCAACAAATGGGAATAACAAAAGGCAGTGTGGTTTCCGCGCTATTGCCCAATATTCATGAATTACTGGAGCTTCATTACGCAGTTCCGTTATCCGGCGGTATCCTCAATGCATTAAGTATCAGAACAGATTCAGCAACCCTTAATTTTATTTTCGAACAAGTCAATCCACAAATATTGGTTATTGATAAAGACTATCTTGCATTATTAGAAGGTGTTTCGTTTAAAAAACCGATAGCAATCATTTTGGTGGGAAATACGATTTTAAAAAAAATTCATGCTGAGAATAGTACTGATATTCCACAACCAATATTCAACCATGAAATATTCGGTCATGAAATTATTCAATATGAATCACTGATCACCCGCTATCCCGCCGAAACGCTGCATTTTCACCCGATTGACGAACAGGAAGCCATCAGCATCAATGTGACATCGGGAACCAGCGGGCATCCCAAAATCGTTGTTTATTCACATCGCGGTACCTACCTGAACGCAATTTCCAATATCCTGGATTGGGATATGCCCAAACGCCCGTCTTACCTCTGGACGCTGCCGATGTTTCATTGCAATGGCTGGTGTTTTCCCTGGACGATAGCGGCGCGGGCCGGTACGCATATCTGCATACGCAAATTTGATGCCGCAGAAGCGATACAGCTTATGCAGAAGCATCAGGTCACTCACTATTGCGGTGCCCCGATTGTGCATTACTCATTAGGGCGGGAAGCGCAGAAACAAGGAATTTCGTTTAGCAATAATGTCTATGGGTTCATTGCTGGTGCGCCACCAACAGAGAAAATGTTCTCGCTGCTTGCGACGGCTGGCATTACCGCGACACATGTTTATGGCTTAACAGAAACCTATGGCCCGGTGGTTGTTTGTGAGGATAAGCACGATTGGGAAGCGCTCTCGACCACAGAAATTGTTTTAAAACAGATGCGTCAGGGGATCGTTTCCAATTTACAAGGGGAAGTGAGCGTGATTGATGAAAAGAGCGGGTTAGCCGTCCCTTCTGACGGGCAATCCATTGGTGAAATCGCCATCCGGGGCAATATTGTCGCGGCTTATGGCCCTGCCAGCCATGTTTCATCGGATACGACAAGCCAATGGTTTTTTACCGGCGATTTAGCGGTCATTGATAGCGATGGTTACATCAAAATCATCGACCGAAAAAAAGATATCATTATTTCCGGTGGCGAGAATATTTCCAGCCTTGAATTGGAGAATGCGCTGTCAAGTTATCCGGGCGTTCTGGCGGTTGCGATTGTGGCAAAACCCGATGAATATTGGGGCGAAGTTCCTCATGCGTTTATTGAACTTGACCATCAGATATCAATCACAGAGCAAGAACTGGACGATTATATTTGCACCGTTGTGGCACGTTATAAGCGCCCCAAAGGTTATACTTTTACCAGCCTGCCCCGTAATGCAAATGGAAAGCTCCTTAAAGAAGCGCTGAGAAAACTTGCAAAGAATTTATGCCCTACTCCCAAATCAGGGCCAGAGTCAGCAAAAAAATGATTTCACCTATTTCAATCGCAGCGCCCAGTGTTTCTCCTGTTTGCCCGCCCAGACGGTAATTGAAATAGAGAGAAAGCAAGAAAATGGCCAGCATCGTGACCACCATTGCATATATCCCCTGCCAATCGCCGAGTATCATCACCAAAAGCAGGCCAATCAGTAGGGTAAGCAAGGTATTCCGTGAGGTAATATGGCCGATATAATTGCTTGCCATGCCTTTATTATCATGGGCGTAATGCTGCTCAAACATCAAAAGTACCACCGCAGTACGCCCGACAATCGGCGCACAGGATAACAGGGTCAGCAGTTGCAAAGGAGGATGATAGGCCAGTTCAACGACGGCAAGTATTTTGATGACAATACAAAAAATCAGCCCCAGCCCGCCATAGGTTCCGAGGCGGCGAGCCTGCATGATTTTCAGCATTTTTTCCCGCTGGTGGGTGGAAAAAATACCGTCACAGGTATTCGCCAATCCATCTAAATGCTGCCCGCCAGTCAGTAATGCCAAAACCAGCACATAACTCACGACACCGATATACATACCACCACCAGAAAAACTTAGGGCGATAAAAAGACCGGAAGCAATGACACCAAGAATAAGGCCAACCAGAGGGAAGCCGGGCACACCGCGACCAAATTGACGAAAGCCAATTCCCTCAGCCCATTTTGCTGGCACAGGAAGCCGAGTCATGAACTGCAATGTTGCCCAAAAAAGTTTCAATTTCATTTGATCTTCACTCCAATACCAGAAACTATCATCCAGATTGCTTCCGGTATAATCCTCATTTTTCATTCATTAGGTATAAAAACCAGCGCCGAACAATTCAGGCAAGCAGTAATTAAATCATCGATCTGATAATGGGTAAATATCTTCCATGAAGTGAAATCAGGCACATCGGGTGGCATACCTTCTGGCGGACAAAAAGACTGGCAATAATGTAGTCATGCCCCTAAGTATAACTCCCTCTTCCGGTGTAAGGTGCTGATGAATAACATTTGCTGAAAAATAAATGTTTTTTATCCGCGTGAATTAGCTCACAAAGTCAAAAAAGATTATTCCGATCTATCTGTTACAATAATATCCATATCAACAATCCATTATTAATAGTTATAAAAATATGCAAAATTCAGAAAATCTTCTCACCGATATAAACACATTTATGGCTCTCGATATCCGGGTTGGGGAAATCATAATTTCACATTAGGAACCAGAATGTTGTAATTTTGGATATCAATTCTTCTGACTCTTAATAATCAAAATAAAGGAATACCATGAGAACACAAAAAAGATGTATGGGCTATGTTGCCATCGTTGTTGATGATTATGACAAAGCCATTGATTATTACACGCATAAATTAGGTTTTACGCTGGTGGAAGATACACCGCAACCCGGTAAAAGATGGGTTGTTGTTACCCCCAATCCTGACAGTGATTGCAATTTATTATTGGCATGAGCTTCAAATGAAAAGCAGGAGGCATTTATTGGCAATCAATGTGGCGGGCGCGTATTCTTATTTCTGCAAACTGACGATTTTTGGCGGGATTATCATAAAATGAAAGAAAGTGGTGTCCATTTCTGCGAAGAGCCCCGACAGGAAGAATATGGTATGGTCGTTGTCTTTGAAGATATTTATGGCAACCGTTGGGATTTATATCAAAATACCCTGTCTTAATGTCAAATATACCCTATTTTTCCTCAATCTAAATGGGTCAATGTATATTTAAACCAAAAAAAACAGCAGTGAAATTTCATTTCATTTCGCTGCTGTTGTTTATTAAATTTGGATTCACAAAATAAGCATCACACTGTTATGAACGAAAAAATAAGTTTATCCCAGTTGCCTTTCAAGGTGTATCTTATATCTCCCCGTGCAGCAGGGAGATATAAGCATTCACATGGTTTTGTAAATTGCAGGTTTTGTAAATTGCAACTTGAAGTTGGATTGGTATATCCACCCTTGAGTAAGGTATTAGGTATATTGGAATTATTGTTTTTCATAAATATTGGGACGAAATATTTGCCAGACAAAATTTTCACGATTAACCGGCAAATAGTCAAATTTTTTATACAACCAAGGAGCAGATGAAGTGACGAGCATTATTCTGCGTAGCTTCTGAATAACAGGATGTGATTGACAACATTCCATCAACCAACTGCTTAATTTTTGTTTTTGGTATTTTTCCAGAATATAAACATCACATAGATAACCAAAAGTCGAAAAATCGGTGACAAATCTGGCAAACCCTATCTGCATATTTCCATCATATAATCCGAAATTCAGACTGTTTTCTATGGCACACTGTACCGTATCAATATCAATTCCTTTCGCCCAACTAGAACGTGTCAGAAATTGTTGGATAGCCGTAATATCTAACAACGATTTGTCTGTTGAAACCTGATAATTTTCTTTATTCCAATAAAAATCTTTCTTCATATTTTCCTCATATTCCACTCAGTTAATATCCAACACGAAAAGGTGATAAACAACTTTCCAAAATGATAGGAGTGCTCCTTATCCTTGATTTTTGATGATAGATTAATTGAAATATAATTTATTATTATGTAAAAAAAAGAATTTATCAATCTTATTTTTCCATATATCAATAATATGAATTTTATTTTCCATTCTGATATACCCGTCGTCTTTCAAATTGCATCTTATATCTCCCTGCGCAGCGGGGAGATATAAGCATTCACATGGTTTTGTAAATTGCAGGTTTTGTAAATTGCAACTTGAAGTTGGATTGGTATAGATATACCATTATAATTCTTCATGTGATTTATAATCTAAAAATAACGACATGTTATTATAATTACATATAATTCTTATAAATGATTGTTAATTTATTTCACTTACTAATTAAACCTAAGACAATTTAATTTTATTAAACACATCAGTATTAATTGATGAGCACTATAGATATTTTAAGGTTGTTATTTATATAATTTTTCACTTTACGATAATTAATATTAAGAGCAATATACTTATCATGCGAATGCAAGTTGTATTAAATTTTTAAAGAGAGTTTATTATGATCGAATCTATTTTAAAAGATGCTGTAAAACATGCCAGAGAAATACTACAGGCGAAAACAGTAAATAAATATTATTTTGACGATGATATACTTAAGGAAAAGGGAAGATATAAAGAAATTTTATATGGCGAAAAAATGATAGATCATAAAAGAACTGAGTTTAATAAAATGCGAACACTTTTAACATCATTATGTCAAAAAGAATACGATATTGAAAATAAAACTGAATGTAAAAATGATATTTATCGAAGTATGTATGAAGGCATTATGTATGGAGGGAGAATAAATGAACAAAGAATAAAAAAAAGAAATAAGATAAGAACTGATTTTCGCAAACAAGAAGAATACGCAAATTTATATAGACGTGATGAAACAGAGAGAATGGCTGATAATAATAGAGAATTATATAATTATATGTTGAAAAATAAAAAACGTTTATTATCTGGAAATTGTCCTGATTACTGTAGTTGTGCTTTTCATTATCTAATAAATAACCGTATTGATGATATTCTTAATTTTTTTAATAATAGCTCAGAAACATCCAACCATATCTATATTCAAATAGTAGTTACTTTAGGAATATATGATCATGCATTTATAACAATCGGCTGTTTTAATTATAATGTATTTAAACCTATACTGGGTAGATTATATCATGATCTACCCAAAGGATTATGGGTGTGTGATCCTTGGGCAAATATTGTTTGCCGTGCTGAAAAGTATAATGATATGTGGAAAAATAAAATGGATAAATGGCATTACATGGGAAAATGCCTTATATTAGGAGAAAATAACGAACAAGCCACTTTTCCTTCTATTAAAAATCATTCACCTTTAAATAAAAACACATATCTTACCATTCAAAATAGTGTAAAAAAAGTATGCAGTTTAGCGGTTATATCTCCTGACAAGAACGTAATAATAAAGGCATCATAAGTGTTAAGAATGATATTAGTAACCTAATCAATTGATATTACCGAAGTGGTCAAGATACTTGGAGACTTTATTTCCGCGCATATTCCGCTATTCCCATTTCCCTAAAATCAGCCAAAAATTGGATTTACTTTATTAATTAATTTTATAGATAAACCATTATTTTCAATCAGTGAGTTAGCTCATTTTGTCGATAAAAAAATGCCCGGCAACATAGTATGAGCCGGGCATTTTTTATCAGGGATAATCAAAAATGGTTATTTGTTCGGACGCATAGCCGGGAACAAAATCACGTCACGGATAGTGTGGCTGTCAGTAAACAGCATCACCATGCGGTCAATACCAATACCCAAACCTGCGGTTGGTGGTAAGCCGTGTTCCAATGCGGTAACGTAGTCCTCATCATAGAACATCGCTTCATCATCACCTTCGTCTTTCTGACGAACCTGCTCTGCAAAACGTTCCGCCTGATCTTCAGCATCGTTCAACTCGGAGAAACCGTTACCGATTTCTCGTCCGCCGATGAAGAATTCAAAACGGTCAGTGATGAATGGGTTATCATCGTTACGGCGCGCCAGTGGAGAAACTTCCGCTGGATATTCAGTAATGAATGTCGGTTGGATCAGATGGCTTTCTGCGGTTTCTTCAAAAATTTCACACTGAATACGACCCAATCCCCAGCTTTTTTCAATTTCAATGCCAAGAGATTGCGCGATAGCAACCGCTTTATCCATATCGTCCAGATCCGCAATGTTGGTTTCCGGGCGGTACTTGCAAATCGCTTCTTTCATGGTCATTTTGGTGAACGGTTTGCCAAAATCGAACTCTTGCTCACCATATTTAACCAGCGTTGTACCCAATACTTCCTGAGTCAGTGTGCGGAACAGATCTTCAGTCAGAATAATCAGATCACGATAATCCGCATAAGCCATGTAGAGTTCCATCATGGTGAACTCTGGGTTATGACGCGGAGAAATACCTTCGTTACGGAAGTTACGGTTGATTTCAAACACGCGCTCAAAACCACCGACCACCAGACGTTTCAGGTAAAGTTCCGGGGCAATACGCAGGTACATATCAATGTCCAGCGCATTGTGGTGGGTCGTGAACGGACGGGCGCTCGCACCACCGGGGATCGCCTGCATCATTGGCGTTTCAACTTCCATGAAGTCTCTGCTGACCATGAAATTACGCAGTGCTGCCATGACGCGAGAACGGATCTGGAATGTTTTGCGCGATTCGTCATTCGCAATCAGATCCAGATAACGCTGGCGATAACGGGTTTCCTGATCCGCCAGACCGTGGAATTTATCCGGCAATGGACGCAATGCTTTAGTCAGCAGACGCAGCTCGCTACAATGGATGGAAAGCTCGCCGGTTTTGGTTTTAAACAATTTACCGCGGGCGCCTAAAATGTCACCCAAATCCCATTTTTTGAACTGCTCGTTATAAATGCCTTCCGCCAGATCATCACGGGAAACGTAGATCTGAATGCGCCCGCCCATATCCTGTAGGGTCGCAAAAGAGGCTTTCCCCATGATACGGCGCGTCATCATACGACCACCAATCGTGACTTCAATGTTCAGTGCTTCCAGCTCTTCCTGAGTCTTGTCATCGTATTTTGTATGCAGATCTTCAGAAATGTTTTCACGACGAAAATCATTCGGGAATGCAATACCGTTGCTACGCAGTGTAGCCAGTTTTTCGCGGCGGGTTGCCAGTTCATTATTTAAATCAGGAGCCTGTTCAGCGCCCTGCTGTTGTTGCGACATTTTAGTTCCTCATAAGCCAGCTTTTAGGCTTGCTTCAATGAATTTGTCCAAATCACCATCCAGCACAGACTGTGTGTTACGGGTTTCAACACCGGTACGCAAGTCTTTAATGCGGGAATCATCCAAAACATAAGAGCGGATCTGACTACCCCAACCGATATCCGATTTGTTATCTTCCATTGCCTGTTTGTCAGCATTTTTCTTCTGCATTTCAAATTCATACAGTTTGGCTTTCAATTGTTTCATCGCCTGATCTTTGTTTTTATGCTGAGAACGATCAGTCTGACACTGAGTGACAATGTTGGTGGGTATGTGAGTAATACGTACCGCAGATTCGGTTTTGTTGACGTGCTGACCACCCGCACCAGAAGCGCGGTAGACATCGATACGCAAATCAGCAGGATTGATTTCGATATCAATGTCATCATCAACTTCAGGGTAAATAAAGGCTGAGCTGAATGATGTATGACGGCGGCCACCAGAATCAAACGGACTTTTACGTACCAGACGATGTACGCCCGTTTCTGTACGCAGCCAGCCGTATGCATATTCGCCGATAATTTTGATGGTTGCAGATTTTAAACCAGCAACATCGCCATCAGATTCTTCAATAATTTCAGTCTTGAAACCTTTGGATTCTGCCCAGCGCAGGTACATGCGCATCAGCATACTCGCCCAGTCCTGTGCTTCTGTGCCACCAGAGCCTGCCTGAAGGTCAAGATAGCAGTTCGCGCTATCATACTCACCAGAGAACATACGGCGGAACTCAAGCAGGTTCAGCTTCTCTTCCAGTTGTGCCAATTCAGCGACGGCTTCATTGAAAGTCTCTTCATCATCAGCTTCAACCGCCAGCTCCAGCAGGCCATTCACATCTTCCAGACCCTGTTCAAGCTGATCAATGGTGTCAACGATACTTTCCAGAGATGAACGCTCTTTACCCAGCGCCTGTGCCCGTTCCGGCTCATTCCAGACATCGGGCTGCTCTAATTCCGCGTTGACTTCTTCTAAACGTTCTTTCTTGGCATCATAGTCAAAGATACCCCCTCAGAACTGCTGTCCGCTCAGACAGGTTCTGAATCTGGTTTTTTACCGGATTAATTTCAAACATATTTCGTGTCTTATACGTTGTGTTTTATAAATGTGTTTTTATAAAAAACGATGATTTTTGCAGCAAGATGATCGCATGGATATTATCGAACCGTGCATTGTAGCGGATCTGTCCAAGCAATCCAATCAGTCAGTAAGGCCACATATGCTGGATTAAAAGCTGAACATCCCGGTTACCGCGAAATTCGTTGATGTCCAGTTTATACGCCAGTTCCACTGTTTTGACGCTGCTATCTGGCCAGCACTGGGTATCAATATTAAACGCGATGCCATCTAACAAAGGCCCGCCGTTTAACGGTTCAAGCATCACTTTCAGATGCTTTTCACCCACTATCCGCTGTTGCAACAGTTTAAATTTGCCATCAAACACTGGCTCAGAAAAGGCTTGCCCCCACGGACCGCCATCCCGCAGGATCTCAGCAACCTCCAGCGATAATTCTTTTAATGCCAATTCACCATCGCTCCAGACAACACCTCCAAGTTGAGCGATATCCAGCCAGTCGGCAACTAACTCCGTGAAATAACGCTGAAACAGTTCGAATTTATCCTGTTCGAGTGATAAACCCGCAGCCATTGCATGACCACCGAATTTCAGCATTAATCCCGGATGTAACGTATCAAGGCGTTCAAGGGCATCTCGCATATGCAGCCCGTTTACCGAACGCCCGGAACCTTTTAATATTCCGTCACCCGCAGGCGCAAATGCGATGACCGGGCGGTGAAAACGTTCTTTGATACGTGATGCCAGAATGCCGACCACTCCCTGATGCCATTCAGGGTGATAAATAGCTAAGCCGTAAGGTAATTCAGTATGAGTGCGCTCAATCTGGTCGCAGATTTGCAAGGCTTCCAGCTGCATACCCTGCTCAATTTCACGCCGGGCTTGGTTCAATCCATCTAATTCATTGGCAATCTGGCGGGCTTGTAGCATGTCATCGGTCAAGAGTAATGCCACACCGACAGACATATCATCCAATCTTCCCGCTGCATTCAAGCGTGGCCCAAGAGAGAATCCCAGATCGCTGGCGGCAAGTTTTGCTGCTTCCCGTTTGGAAATTTCCAGTAATGCCCGAATCCCTGCACAACAGCGCCCCGCCCGAATCCGGTTCAGCCCCTGATACACCAAAATCCGGTTATTGGTATCAAGCGGAACAACATCGGCCACCGTTCCCAATGCGACTAAATCAAGCAGCTCTGCCAGATTAGGCAAAGAGATACCCTGCTGCTCAAACCAGGCTGTTTTCCTCAATTCTGCCCTGAGAGCCGACATCAGGTAAAAAGCTACACCAACACCTGCCAGCGCTTTTGAAGGAAAGGCGCAATCTGCCAGATTAGGATTGATAATGGCATCGGCAATCGGCAATGTTTCTCCCGGCAAATGGTGATCTGTTACGATCACCTTAATGCCATGTTGATGTGCTGCGATAACGCCTTCATGAGAAGAGATCCCATTATCGACAGTAATGATCAGATCGGCGCCTCTCTTTACGACGTCATTCACGACCTGCACAGACAGGCCATAACCATCTTCAAAACGATTAGGTACCAAATAATCCAGATTCCGGTATCCCATTGCCTGCAATGCACGGATGCACAATGCAGTACTGGTTGCGCCATCTGCATCAAAATCACCAACAATGACGATGCGCCAATGTTGATGCAATGCTTCGACAAGCAGGGAAACGGCGTTTTCAATGCCATTGAGGGATTGATAATTAAGTAACCCTTTTGCGCCACGTTCTAATTCATCGGCTTCACATATGCCACGCATGGCATATAAGCGCCGCAATAATGGATGGATATTCTCAGGAAGATGACTACCATCTGCCGCTGGACGGCGGCGGAGTTGTGTTTTTCTATTCACTGGTTTTATTCACTGCTTTTTATTCATTGCTTTTATACTCGACAAACTGCAAGTTGCAAGACATAGGAAAGCCTTATATTTCCCCGCGTAGCGGGGAATAAATACGCATCTTGAAGTTGGGTGAGTATATGCACTGAATAAGGGAAAATAGGTCATTATTTACCATGTTGTGCCAAAAGATTGGCTAACTCTTTTGGTGGCATAAAACCCGCAATTATAGAGCCATCTTTAAGTACAATCGCTGGTGTTCCTTGTACACCAAGCTGCAAACCCAGCGCGTACTGGTCAGCAATATTCGTTTTACAACTTGCAATCGGCGAAATTTTCTCACCTTTAAATGCTGCATCCAGTGATTTGGCTGGCGTTGCACTACACCAGATGGATTGCATGTCTTTGGCTGATTGCTTTCCCATACCACTGCGCGGAAATGCCAGATAGCGGATGGTAATTCCTTCATCATTATATTCTTTCATGCTTTCATGTAGCTTGTGACAATAGCCACAGGTAATGTCAGTAAAGACCGTAACAACATATTTTTCTTTTGGTGCCTTGTAGACAATCATTTGATCTTTTAAGGCGTCCAGTTTTCCGACCAATGCCTTATTGATTATTTCCTTTGGTGATTTTCCTGTGAGGTCGTAAATTGGCGACTGAAATAAGTATTTACCATCATTCGTTATGTATAGCGTTCCGTGCTGTGTCAATACACTGCTGATACCAGTAATGGGTGATGGCGTAATGCTTTCCGCCTTAACGCCCATTTTTGCTAGTGATTGATTGATCAGACTGTCGTCAGCAAAAGCGTTATTGACAAATGCAGTCAGCAGCATGAAGCTAAACGCGATCTTTTTTAAAGACACGATCTTTCTTAAAAACATACAGTTTTTCATTTTGTTATTCCTTATTTCACCTTTTTTCGCACTATATACGCACCTATATACGCACTATATTCACAAACACTATATTCACAAAGATTAACCGCGATTCACAGATATTAACCGCGCGGATGATGTTGTTGATGTAGCGATTTAAGGCGCTCAGTGGCAACATGTGTATAGATCTGTGTCGTGGAGAGATCACTGTGCCCCAGTAACATCTGCACAACCCGCAAGTCAGCGCCATGATTGATTAAATGGGTTGCAAAAGCATGGCGCAAAACGTGTGGTGACAAACGCTCGGAATCAATTCCAGCTAATACGGCATAGTACTTGATCCGGTGCCAGAAAGTCTGCCGTGTCATCTGTCTTCCCCGTTTGCTGGGGAAAAACACATCTGAGACTGCACCATTTAATAACCACGGTCGCCCGTGTTCAAGATATTGCTCCAGCCAGTAGAGAGCCTCTTCTCCCAACGGAACCAACCTTTCTTTGTTTCCCTTTCCGACAATTCTGACAACGCCCTGACGCAAACTCACATCGGATAATGTCAGCCCGACTAACTCAGATACCCGTAATCCACAGGCGTAAAGCACTTCAAGCATGGCCTTATCCCGTAACTCTATCGGTTGGTCTGTAGCAGGAGAATTGAGCAAGTCTTCAACCTGTTTTTCACTTAAATCTTTTGGTAAACGCTTAGGCAGTTTTGGCGCAGATAAAAGTGCCGTCGGGTCATCCGGCCGGATTTGTTCACGGTAAAGATACTGAAATAACCGACGCATTGCACTTAATAAACGCGCCGAACTACTGGCTTTATAACCGCCGTCCACTCGATCAGCCAAGAATGATTGCAGGTTAATCGATTGTACGGAAAGCAAATCATAGCCGCTATGTATTAACCAATTATGCAATGAATGCAAATCAAGGCGATAAGAGACCAGTGTGTTTTCTGCCAGATCTTTTTCAAGCCAGATGGTATCCAAAAATTGCTCTATCAAAGGCTCTGCCGTCGGGCTTTGTTCCGATGTCTCAGGGTTTAGTAAATCAAGTTTTCTTGGCACAAGCTCTCCTTTATTTCTCTGTATCTGCACCTTCCGATTTGCCATTATGCCTGAAAAAACAATTCTTCTGTTACAATACACGCTTCCGATAAATTCACTGATAATTAATGATGAAAATTGGTCTCTTTTACGGCTCCAGCACTTGCTACACTGAAATGGTAGCAGAAAAAATACGCGACATTCTTGGTGAAGATTTAATCGACCTGCATAACATCAAAGATTGTGACTCGCAATTGATGGAAGATTATTCAGTCTTAATCCTCGGTATTCCGACATGGGATTTCGGTGAAATACAGGAAGATTGGCTGGCTATTTGGGAACAACTTCCATCACTGAATTTGGCCGGAAAAATTGTTGCTATGTATGGAATGGGTGACCAGATTGATTATAGCGAATGGTTTCTGGATGCTCTGGGCATGCTATATCATCACCTGCTTCCTACCGGCGTACAGTTTATTGGTTTTTGGCCAACCGAAGGCTATGAATTCACCAGCCCTAAGCCACTGACTGAAGATGGTAAACAGTTTGTCGGCCTTGCTCTGGATGATGTAAATCAGTTCGAGGAAACCGACGAACGCGTAAACCAATGGTGTATGCAGATATTGACCGAAATGGAAGCGCTGTTTTAACGGTTTTATCCACGTGTACGGCAAAACGTATGCCATAAAATCGGGTTCTTCAGCCGATATTAAATATCAGGGTACTGACGCACAAGTTGGTTGAAACTGCGCCATTCTGCTGGTGGCATACTATCTGATGCTACCCATAGCCGAACGGTGGATTTAGGTTGATGATATGTTTTTCCCGTTTGACCACTCATCTTTTGATCAAGCTTTTCTTGGTCAAGCTCTTTTTGGTTAAACGCTTTTGAGTTAACGGTTCGTAGCGAAATCATCACACCATAACGGCTCAGCCACGGCGATTCAGTTATGCTCCATTTTTTATTTTGCCAGCGCACAGTATTATCGCTGAACAGTGCCAGTTCCCCCTGACACTGTTTGATCCGTTTCTGGCTTTGTTTCCAACTCAGCATAATGATGACCAACATCGGAAGCATCGCAAATCTGAAATAAAAACCAGATTCAAACCACGGCACTGATATGATCACCAAAGCAAACACGCCATGCACACCAGAAGAAAACAAGCGAACCTGACGGGATATTGTCAGTTTATTGTGCCACAGGGCCACGAGCTTGGTTTCTGCTTTGGATTAATTGCACCATGCTGAAAAGCGCTTCATCTTCCGGCCGCCCATGATTCATCAACCAATTGAAGAGGTCAGGATCTGCACACTCCAATAAACGAACAAAAATACGCTTGTCATCCTCACTCAAAGAATCATATTCATATTCGAAAAATGGCATGATAGAAATATCCAGTTCACGCATTCCACGACGACACGCCCAGTGAATGCGCGCTTTATTATCTATACCCATGTTAAAAAGCCTCTTGTAAAAATAATCATGGTTGCAAAACCCTACAGTCGAACCGAATTATTAACTATCCCAGCATGTTTTTCATCATTTACCACCGTCAAACTCGGTGGATATCTACAAATTGCGAAAGGCTTCGCAACTATTTACGAATAAGTGCTCAATTTAAATAACTCCTTTGCATTGGGCTTTATCTCTTTTACCATTAACGTTATTTCTCAGATCGCTTATGGCAGGAGCTGTTATGATGGCTTACCAAATTCCGTTTTCTGCACCTTTTTCTGCACACCCTCCATCCTCTTCAGCAACCCTTCCGCTGACATTAATTTCCCTTGATGACTGGGCGATGGTTACCGTTATCGGAGCGGATGCAGAAAAATATCTGCAAGGTCAGGTGACCGCCGATATTAATGCGCTGGATGCAAACCACCATGTGTTATGCGCCCATTGTGACGCCAAAGGAAAAATGTGGAGTAACCTGCGGCTGTTTCATCATGGAGAAGGTTTTGCCTATATTGAGCGTCGTTCTGTGGTGGATTCGCAATTAGCTGAGCTAAAAAAATATGCGATATTTTCCAAAGTCACGTTTGCTAAAGATGAAGAAAATGCCCTGCTTGGCCTCGCGGGTGCGGGGAATCGTGAAGCTCTTGCGAAGTTATTCCCGGCCTTGCCTGATGCAGAAACGCCGATAATTCAACATGAAGCGACAACGATTCTCCACTTCGCTCTCCCTACAGAACGTTTCCTTATCATCACAGACAATGCTAACGCATCCCAATTAACAGAGGCGTTAGTCGAAAAATCGCAAGCACGGTTGAACAATAGCCAACAGTGGCTGGCTCTGGAAATTGAAGCCGGATCTCCGGTGATTGATGAAGCTAATATTGCACAGTTTATCCCCCAAGCGACCAATCTTCAGGCAATAGAAAACAGTATCAGTTTCAAGAAAGGCTGTTATAACGGTCAGGAAATGGTCGCTCGTGCTAAGTATCGTGGCGCTAATAAGCGGGCAATGTATTGGTTATCAGGTAGCGCATCAGTCATTCCCATAGCGGGTGATGACTTAGAATGGCAATTAGGTGATAAATGGCGCCGGACGGGTACTGTTCTTGCCGCCGTCAAATTGGCCGATGATGCCGTTTGGGTTCAGGTTGTCATGAATAATGATATGGAAGCTGACAGTGTATTCCGTATTCGTGAAGACGTGGAACATTCTCTGGCTATTCAGGCACTCCCTTACACGTTGGAAGAAAAATAATATTAGAGGTTTGTTATGTCATTCGCTGTAATTCCAATTGATTTCGGACCGTTTACTGATGTTATCTCCTTTATCATGGAGCTGGACAAATTAAAATATGTGCATCGTAAAACGAAAATTTTGAACAATCAGCGTCATGAAAACTCTGCCGAGCATAGCTGGCATTTTGCACTGGCGGCTATCAGTTTTGCTCCGTATGTCAAAGATGTGGATATCAACCGTGTTGTACAAATGGCGTTAATCCACGATATCGTCGAAATTGATGCGGGTGATGTTATTGCATTTGATTTGGCGGGCCGTGAAGCTATCCATGCGCAGGAAGTAAAGGCCGCTAACCGTATTTTCGGTTTATTGCCGGAGTCACAAAGAGATTATTTTCTGGCTCTTTGGCATGAATATGAAGATGGCGCAACACCAGAAGCGCGCTTTGCCAAAATACTCGACAGAGTGATGCCGGTATTTATGAACCTGCATAATAATGGTCAAAGCTGGGTTGAAAATGGCATTCGTTTTGAGCAAGTTTTTAATTTATTGCACTTTATCTCTGAAAGTTATCCTGAATTGTGGATATATTTGCTGCCACAACTGGAAGTTGCGAGAGAAAAAGGCTGGTTAAAAGCCTGATTTTTTATTCCTGATTGCACCGTGTGATGCGGTGCAATTG
>JAIRVT010000105.1 GCA_031253755.1 Enterobacteriaceae bacterium | reverse complement strand
CCGGAGTCAAGCGTTTATTTTCGCTTTCTTCCGCTGTCCGCCGCGGCGTGTTCTCGCTTGGCGTCGGTCAGTGGTGGCGCATTATAGGGAGTTTTTTCGGGCTGACAATCCTTTTTTTGAAAAAAATGAT
Source organism: Enterobacteriaceae bacterium (assembly GCA_031253755.1). Taxonomy (GTDB): domain Bacteria; phylum Pseudomonadota; class Gammaproteobacteria; order Enterobacterales; family Enterobacteriaceae; genus Xenorhabdus. The sequence goes on along the minus strand of JAIRVT010000105.1, from coordinate 12,398 downwards.
CGTTTGCTGATTATTGCGCCAAATTCGGCTTAAATTGGCAGTTTTTCCAGCGTTAGGAAGCCATAATCACATAAAACAGGTCGCAAAGATTCACTCTCAGGGGCTATTTCGGTGCAATAAGCTAAGTCATTTTCTGTTGTTGAGGATAAATTTTCTCGATTTTTAATCAGCCACGCTATTCTGCGCGCAATGGCAGCTCCAGAATCAATCAGCCGTGTTCCGTCTGGCAGGACCTGCGACAGCTCTTTTGCCAGTAAAGGAAAGTGCGTACATCCCAAAATAACGGTGTCGGGCGGCTCTTTCATTCTCAACCACGGTTTTAATACCTTTTCCAATTCAACTAATGGAATAGTTTCACCATGCAATTTTCTTTCAGCCAGCATTACCAATTCAGCGGAACCAATGGCATGTACTTGGCAATCCGCCGCAAATTGGGTTATCAGTTCTTTGGTATAACTCCGATTTATCGTCGCCCGCGTAGCCAATAACCCTACGACACGATTACAAGTTAGCTTTACAGCAGGCTTGATGGCAGGTACGACACCAACAATTGGGAAGGAAAAACGTTCACGCAACGCAGGCAGGCTAACAGTGCTCGCGGTATTACAAGCTATGACGACAATCGCCAATGAATGCCTTCTTTGGATTTCATCGACAATTTTGACAACGCGCTCAATAACGACTTCCTCAGTTTTCTCTCCATAAGGGAAGCCACCATTATCGAAAGCATATATATAGTGGAGATCCGGCAGCAATTGCCGAATTTCTTGGTATACAGATAATCCTCCCACACCGGAATCAAAAACCAGAATGGTTGGACGGGGAGTTGCATTTAAGTCAGAAGTTATAACTGCTTGTGAGGAAATATTCTCATCCTGGAGTGTGATAGCCATACGCTGTCTCATAATTTTTATCAAACAGATTGACTATTCTAGCACGAATTGTGCGGCGGTCAGCGATTGGGTTGATCTGGAAAACTGGACATCCTTTGTGCTTTCCCTACAATTCCGCTCGGAAATTTGTCTTAATGCGATCATATGAGAATCAAATAATGCAGAATGTCTTGCCAACGGAAGATTATGAAAACCAATTAATGGAAAAAACTTATCGTCTGAAAGAGATGATGACCCCTTTCAGTGCCCCAGAACCTGACGTTTTCCGTTCCCCTGCATCTCACTACCGAATGCGAGCAGAATTCCGCATCTGGCATGAGGAAAATGACCTCTACCACATTATGTTTGATCAGCAAACTAAGCAACGCATCCGAGTTGAGCACTTTCCTGTCGCCAATAAACTTATCAATAACATGATGCAGGCTATCATCGCTGGCGTGAAAAATAATCCGCTATTACGCCACAAGTTGTTTCAGGTGGACTATCTTTCCACCCGCAGCAATAAAATCATTGTTTCCTTGCTTTATCATAAAAAACTCGGCGATGAGTGGCGTGAGCAGGCAATTGAGCTACGTACTCAATTACAATCTGAAGGTTTTGATGTTCAGTTGATTGGCCGCGCATCAAAAACCAAGATTATGCTCGACCATGGCTATATAGATGAAGCGTTGCCGGTTGCAGGTAAGACGATGATTTATCGTCAGGTGGAAAATAGCTTTACCCAGCCAAATGCCAGCATCAATATCCATATGCTGGAATGGGCGATTGAGAGTACCCAAAATGCTAAAGGTGACCTGCTTGAGCTTTATTGTGGTAATGGCAATTTTTCTCTGGCACTGGCGCAAAATTTTGAGCGTGTGCTGGCGACAGAAATTGCTAAACCTTCTGTTGCGGCTGCACAATTTAATATCAAAGCAAACCAGATTGATAATGTGCAGATTATCCGTATGTCAGCAGAAGAATTTACTCAGGCAATGAATGGAGAACGGGAATTTAACCGTCTTCAGGGAATTGATCTGAAAAGTTACCAGTGTGAAACCATTTTTGTTGACCCACCGCGTAGCGGTTTGGATGCGGAAACCGTCAAGATGGTGCAGGCATATCCGCGAATTCTGTATATCTCCTGTAATCCAGAAACACTCTGTCAGAATCTGGAAACGTTGACGCAGACTCACAATATCAGCAAGTTGGCACTTTTTGATCAGTTTCCTTATACACACCATATGGAGTGCGGTGTATTGCTGGAAAAGCGCAATTAATTCGCTGCCATGTTACTGTTTCCACTGACCTGAAAACTGAAAACGCCATGATCTCAAAGAGAATGGCGTTCTCATAAAATCATTATCAAAAAAATATCAGTGATGATTTTCTGACTGCATGGCTTGCTTCCTGCGCCCTGCTATCTTTCTGTAAATCCAAAAGACCAATGCAGTACCAATCACAACCGACAAGAAGTTAGAACCAATTTCCGGATGTTCAACCCGAATAATGGTGTGATAGGCAAGAATGCCTAAGAAGAAACAGCCGATAGCCAGTTTGGGCAATCCATCCGCCATTGGGTAATTTAAATAACGTTGGTGGAGACAATACAGAGATAATGCCAGTGCAATAATGGGGAAAATTGAAAAAGGCACCAGCAAATTAAAAAATGCTGAGAACGTTCCGTGTGTTGCTAACCCAACGATAAGAGCCAGCAACATGGTGCTTTTATCTTGGCGATATTGTTCCATTGTGTTCTTCTCCTTTCAGTATTATTTTTCGATATAGTTCAAGGGGTTTTAGGGTCGCTTTTTTTTAGATCGATCGCTTTAAGATCGAACGTTTTAGAACTCGCTGCCTTAGAGGCACTTGTTTTAGATGCGATTGTTTTAGATACGCTTGTTTTAGATACGATAGTTTTTTCTTGATCGCGCCGATACCAATAAAAAGCACCTTTGGAAATCATACGAAGTTGCAGTACTAAACGCTCCTGAAGACGATGCCTTTTTTCTTCATCAATATCCAGCGCTTCTGCGCCGGCACTGAATACGATGGTTACCATCGCCTCAGCCTGAATTTCGGTAAAATGACGCGGCATATGGCTGGCTTGTTCAAGGTAGTCTGCCAGCTCTGCAATAAAATGTTGAATTTCTCGTGCGACAGCAGCCCGGAATTCGGCGGATGTGCCAGAACGTTCACGTAATAATAACCGGAATGCGTTAGGGTTATCGCCGATAAATTCCATAAAAGTTGCAACAGAGGTGCGGATGACGCTGCCACCCTTTGCGATACGCTGACGCGCCTGACGCATAAGCTGGCGTAACATTAAGCCGCTTTCATCGACCATCGTCAGCCCTAATTCATCGACGTCGCGGAAATGGCGATAAAATGAGGTCGGAGCAATACCTGCTTCTCGTGCAACCTCCCGCAGGCTAAGGCTGGTGAAACTGCGCTCGGCGCTAAGTTGGCTAAATGCGGCTTCAATCAGAGAACGGCGGGTTTTCTCTTTCTGTTTTGCTCTGACACCAGTTACATTATTCACGGAAATCCTGATATATCTGCTCGACGATATTATGCAGCAAATATATCAGATTCTGCTGTATTTGCTGTGATTGTTCTCTTAAAGATATTAATCGATGTTTCCTGCTTTAATATACCCTATGGATTTCGAGTTGCATCGCTTGCTGCAAGGGAATGACAAATTCGTCGGGAACGAATTTGAACAGCCAAAGGCTGGCATCCGGTGAGAGGCAGGAGCCTCTCATAATCCCCTGAGCATAGATAACTATGCGACTGGGGTGAGTGAGCGTAGCCAACAAAGAGGCAACTTGAAAGACGACGGGTATAGATAAAAACCGTATGCTCATTAGGTTATTACATAAATCAATGTTAAGATAGAGTTGTTATTTTGTGTAAAAACAGGTCGTTCCTCTATGCAATATACTCATTTTGATGCCATCGTAATTGGTTCCGGACCCGGCGGGGAAGGTGCAGCGATGGGGTTAGCAAAACAACGAAAAAACGTTGCAGTTATAGAACGTTATAATAACATTGGCGGCGGTTGTACTCATTGGGGCACTATCCCGTCAAAAGCTCTCCGGCATGCGGTCAGTCGCATTATCGAATTTAATCAAAACCCTCTCTACAGTGATAGCTCCCGCATTCTTCGCTCTTCATTTTCAGAGATCCTGAATCATGCTGAAGTTGTCATTAACCAGCAAACTAAAATGCGGCAGGGGTTTTATGAGCGTAACCGGTGCCAGATGTTTGTCGGTGAAGCGACGTTCATTGATGAACATCATGTCAGTGTCCGCTATGCCGACAATAGTGTTGACATATTGAGCGCGGACAAAATCATCATTGCCACAGGTTCCCGCCCTTATTGCCCGCCTGATGTCGATTTTTCTCATTCACGTATTTATAACAGCGATACCATCCTGCAACTGGAGCATGAACCACGCCATGTGATCATTTATGGTGCAGGGGTGATTGGCTGTGAATACGCGTCTATCTTCCGTGGGTTGGGCGTTAAAGTGGATCTGATTAACACCCGTGACTATCTGCTGTCATTTCTTGACCAAGAGATGTCTGACGCCCTGTCTTATCATTTCTGGAATAGTGGTATTGTCATCCGCCATAATGAAGAATATGAAAAGATCGAAGGTCTTGAAGATGGCGTCATCATGCACCTGAAATCAGGCAAAAAGGTTAAAGCAGACTGCTTGCTGTATGCCAATGGCCGGACGGGTAATACCGATAAATTGGGATTGGAAAACATCGGGCTGAAGCCGGATGGCCGGGGTTTGTTGAAAGTGAATCCGGTTTACCAAACCAGTAATGAAAATATTTATGCTGTTGGTGACGTGATTGGTTATCCGAGCCTCGCGTCTGCCGCCTACGATCAAGGACGCATTGCAGCGAAAGCGATTGTGACCGGAAATACTGAACGGCATTTGGTGGAAGATATTCCAACTGGAATTTACACCATCCCGGAAATCAGTTCCGTCGGTAAAACTGAGCAGCAACTGACTGCAATGAAAGTGCCGTATGAAGTCGGTCGAGCGCAATTTAAGCATCTGGCGAGAGCACAGATTGCGGGTATGAATGTCGGTAGCCTCAAGATCTTGTTCCACCGCGAGACAAAACAGATTCTGGGGATTCACTGTTTCGGTGAGCGTGCCGCAGAGATTATTCATATCGGTCAGGCCATTATGGAACAAAAAGGTGAAGGCAATAATATCGAGTATTTCGTTAATACTACCTTCAACTATCCAACAATGGCTGAAGCCTATCGTGTCGCCGCCCTTAATGGGTTAAATCGCTTATTTTAAAATAGATCGCTTTAAAATAAATCGTTTTAATGAGAGCGCGGATTGTGATGAAACAGCTCACTTAGATGCTGTTTCGCTGACACCGAAATAGCCTTTCATTTGGCGGTGGATCGCCTCTGCCAATTGTTCATAACGATTGCGCAAAGGTGATCCGGGTCGATAAACCAAAATAATCGAGCGCTCCGGTCTCGGATTATGACAATCCAAATAACAAATGCCATCGCGTTTTTTCTCTTTGGGCACCGCCAAGTCAGGTAATAAAGTAATACCACTGCCCGCAGCAACCATGTTACGCAAGGTTTCCAGACTGGTTGCTCTGAAATGAGCATCTTCTTTGGCGCCCGCCTGAAAACAAAACCCCATCGCCTGATCACGTAAGCAATGACCGTCTTCCAGCATCAATAACTTTTCACCGGCAAGCTCAATCATTTTAATCTCAGAGCGATCTGCCCATTTGTGATCTTCATAGACCGCCAGTTTCATGGGTTCATCAAACAGCGGTATTTCAATAAATGCTTCTGTTTCTTTCACCGCGGCCAGAATCGCACAGTCAAGTTTTCCGCTATCAAGTTGAGCCAGCAGGTTCTGGGTCTGAGCTTCATGCAGATACATTTCCAGTTTCGGAAACAATGTATGCAGTTCAGGAATAATCAGTGGCAGGAGATAAGGCCCGACCGTCGGGATCAAACCGATATGCAGCGGCCCTGCCATGCTTTCTCCCTGAAGAGAGGCCATTTCCTGCAAAACCTTCACTTCCCGCAATACGGTCTTAGCTTGCTCCACCAGCAACATTCCTTGCTGTGTAAACAATACCTTACGGCTTGTACGCTCCAGCAGCATCACACCCAACTCATCTTCAAGTTTGCGTATTTGCCCACTGAGCGTCGGTTGGCTGACATGGCAAGAATCGGCAGCCCGGCGGAAATGCCGATACTCAGCAAGCGCCACAAGGTATTCCAGATCACGAATATTCATTCCCAGCCTCTATGCATTTCTGATACACCATTCTAATTTCAAGCGCGTACATGACTTATATTTCTCCGCGTTGCGGAGAGATATAAGACGCATCTTGAAAGGCGATAGATAAATCATTATTGATATCAATGATAGAATTCATCAATAGATCATTATATGCACGTGAGAATAAAACTATCAAACGCTCGTGACTTCAGCTTGTTTCTTCAGAAATGTTTTCGCATTCCCAAAGAGAAACTACTTGAAATGAAGCCTCTGCTTCGCCTCTGCAATAGCCCGGCTTACCTGCTGTTGCGCCACTCCGCCTTTTGCCAGACGCTTATCCAGACACGATTGCAACGATAAAATGTCATACACATCTGCCGAAATAGTTTCGCTGAATTTTTGCAGTTCAGACAATGACAGTTCTTCCAGCGCCTTACTTTTCTCAATCGCGGCAATCACGGCTTCACCGACAATATGGTGCGCTTCACGAAACGGGACGCCTTTTGCGACCAGATAATCCGCCAGCTCAGTAGCATTGGCATAACCTTGTTTAGCCGCTTCCTGACAACGCTCATACTTTACCTGAATCCCATCCAGTACTAATGTTGCCATACACAGGCAGCCCCGCCACGTATCCAGCGCATCAAACAGCCCTTCCTTGTCTTCCTGCATATCTTTGTTATAAGCGAGTGGAAGGCCTTTCAGCGTCATCATCATTCCGGTTAATGCACCTTGTACCCGTCCACATTTGCCACGAATAAGCTCCAGCGCATCCGGGTTTTTCTTCTGCGGCATCAGAGAAGAACCCGAAGTGACCCGATCCGACAGTTCGATAAAACCCGCTTCGCCACTGTTGAAGAAAATCAGATCTTCTGCAAAACGTGAAAGATGGATCATGCTGATGCTGGCGTCTGACAACAACTCCAGCACATGATCACGATCAGAAACGCTGTCCAGACTGTTACGGGTTGCCGATGCAAAACCCAACCATGAAGCCAGTTGTTCCCGGTCTATTTCGTAAGCCGTTCCCGCCAATGCTCCGCAGCCTAATGGGCTGACATCCAAGCGTTTTAGCGTATCCTGCAAACGACTCTCATCACGACTGAACATTTCAACATAAGCGAGACACCAGTGAGCAAAAGTGACCGGTTGTGCCCGCTGCAAATGGGTGTAACCGGGCATAATCGCGGCCTGATGAGATTCAGCCGTGATCACCAGCGCACGCTGTAACTCCACGAGTAATTGCTGAATATCCGTGATTTGCGCTTTGCACCACAGTTTCAGATCCGTTGCGACCTGATCGTTACGGCTGCGGCCAGTGTGCAGTTTTTTTCCCAAATCACCGACTTTCGCGATGAGCTGCCCTTCCACCCAACTATGGATATCTTCCGCGTCACGATTTTCCGCACCACGTTGCAAAACGGCGTTGGGATCAGAGCGTACTTCATCCAGTAACGCATTCAGTGCCAGAGCCAGTTTTTGCTGCTCTTCCGGTGTCAGAACACCCACAGTCACCAGCGCTTTTGACCATGCGACGGAACCCATAATATCCTGCTCTGCCAGACGATAATCAAAACGCAGAGAATCGTTAAATTGCTTGAACTGCTGGTCGGCTTCCTGACTGAAACGTCCGCCCCAAAGTGCCATATTGCATACCTCTATTTTCTGATTATTCGAAAATTATTCTTTGCTTTTCAACGCCCGGATGCGGGAAGAGAGCGAATAAAGGCGGATAAACCCTTCTGCATGGCTGTGATCGTAAACCTCATCTTCACCAAAAGTCGCAAACTCTTCAGAATAGAGGCTATAAGGTGATTTTTTCTGCGTTGCCGTGACCTGCCCTTTATACAGTTTCAGAACCACTTCCCCATTGACATTTTCAGCCAGCATTTCTGCGGCGGCCTGAATAGACTGACGCAACGGCGCAAACCAGCGGCCATCGTAAACGACATAGGACATTTCCACTCCCAGCTGCTGACGCCATTTGAAACTGTCACGATCCAACACCAATTGTTCGATACCACGCAGTGCAGCTATCATGATGGTTCCTCCCGGCGTTTCATAACAGCCACGGGATTTCATACCGACTAAACGGTTTTCCACGATATCAATGCGGCCGATACCATGTTTAGCACCCAGTTGATTCAACTCATTCAGACATTGGTATGGCGACAATACCTTGCCATTCACTCCGACCACTTCGCCTTGCGCAACAGTGACTGAGATATATTCCGGCTCATTGGGAGCGTCTTCCGGCTCTGCCGTCCACACCCAACAATCTTTATTGGCGGCATTCCATGTACTCTCCAAAACCCCGCCTTCAGTCGAAATATGCCAGGCATTTTCATCACGACTGTAGATTTTTTCCAGCGTGGCCGTGGTCGGAATATCGCGAACTTTCAGATAGTCCAACAAGGCTTCACGCGAACGCAGATCCCATTCCCGCCAAGGTGCAACCACTTTCAGATGTGGCGCCAACGCCGTATAAGTGCTTTCAAAACGAACCTGATCATTACCTTTACCGGTTGCACCATGGGCAAGGGCATCCGCGCCAACTTTCAGCGCCAGCTCAACCTGTGCTTTGGCAATAATCGGGCGTGCCATTGAAGTGCCGAGCAAATAACTGCCTTCATACAAGGCACCGGTTTTCAACACCGGATAAACATATTCTTTGATAAATTCTTCACGCAAATCGGCAACATGACATTCTGATGCACCTGAGCGTAACGCTTTTTGCTCTACACCCTCTAAATCTTCACGGCTCTGACCAACATCCGCAACAAATGCGATAACCTCGCAATTGCCATAATGTTCTTTCAGCCACGGGATGATGGCAGACGTATCTAAACCACCGGAATATGCCAGTACGATCTTTTTGATCTCGTTCTTTTTAATATCGTTCTTTGAGGAAACTGCCATTGAGGTAATAGTCATAGCGATAGCCTTTTTATGCCAGAATGCGTGTGCCGATGGAAATACCATTAAATAGTGCGATGAGTTGATCTGCATGACGCCAACTCGCAATACCCACCGGATGTCCCAGTGTTTTTGCAGCGTCCAGAGCTGCATGAACTTTCACAATCATGCCATCAGTGATGACACCTTGTTCAATAAGCTGTTGTATTTTTTCACCTGTAATTTCAGGGATCCTTTGCCCTTTTCCATCCAGAATACCGCTGACATCTGACAGTAAAACCAGTTCCGCATTCAGTGCCTGTGCAATGGCTGTCGCAGCCTGATCAGCATTTACATTCATTAATTCGCCATTTTCAGTGATACCTATGGAGCTAATAATCGGCATGTAACCAATATCCAGCAGAAGTTTCAGCAAATCAGGATTGCCGGGCTGAGCCGAACCCGTGTGACCGAATTCTTCATCAAGTTGAGAGACTTTCACAATGCCACCATCGCCCAGACACAGGCCAACCGCAGGCAAGCGGCATTTTATCGCCCAGGCAAGCAGTGTTTTATTGGCCGTACCTGCTAGTGTCCCGGTGATAATATCGATCTGGTCTGCGGGTGTTACACGCAAACCTTGTTTTTTGATAATCGGTAACTGTAATTTCTGCATCAGTTCATCAACCAAACAGCCTCCTCCATGTACAATAACCAGAGGACGCTTATGTGCTTTTCGATATGACTGTAATGTAGAAAATAACTTCACCAGCGCTTCATCGCTGTCTAATAACACCCCACCTAACTTGATAACTAATGGTTCCATCTGATTTATCCTCTGTCGGTATCACCATCTGAATTACATTTTTTAATTACAAAAGCGCCTGCGTTTCTTCATAACCAAAACGGATATTCATACACTGCACAGCTTGTGCTGCCGCGCCTTTCAGCAAATTATCTTCAGCGCCCACGATAATCAGGTGCTGCCCTTCCACAGCAAAGCCGATATCACAAAATGGCAACCCAACAACCGCTTTAAGCGCCGGAAAGCCTTTTTCATACAGCCGGATCAGCGGTTTATTGTGATATGCCTGCTGATAAGCCTGCCGGACATGGGCTTCTGTCACGCCTGATTTCAATTTGCAGGTAATCGTGGCCAAAATCCCCCGCACGAAATTGCCTAAATGGGGATTAAAGATGACCTCTGTGCCTAAATGAGTTGCGATTTCAGGTTGATGGCGGTGATTAAAAATCCCGTAAGGTTGCAAACTGACTTCACAAAAACTGTTACTTATAGATGCCTTACGCCCGGCACCGCTGACACCACTGATTGCGTTAATCACAGGCCATTGCTGGGTATCCAGCAAATCTGCGTCCAACAAAGGTTTCAACGAAAGCTGTGAAACTGTAGGGTAACAGCCCGGAACAGCGATGAGCCGGGCTGTTTTAATTTTCTCCGCCTGCCACTCCGCTAACCCGTATACCGCCTGATCAAGCAAGTCCGTATTTTTATGTTCAAATCCATAGTATCTTGGATAAAACTGTGTATTTTGGACTCGATAGGCACCGGATAAATCAAACACAATGCAGCCTGCCTGTAAAAATATCGGCGCAATATCATGACTGACTTCATGAGCTGTCGCGAGGAATACAACATCGGCACCGTTTGCCGCGTCTTCGGCATCAAGCAATGGCTTTAAGGGTAAATCCAAAATTCCCTTATACTGGGGATGAAGTTCTGAAAAACATTTTCCTGCATCAGAACTTTGAGCCGAAACCATTAAACCGGAGAGATGGGTATGGGGATGACGTTGCAGATAAGCTGCTAACTCAGCTCCGGTATAACCACTAGCACCAACTATCAGCGTATTAAGCATGATACTTATTCACCTTGTATTAACGCGATCTTGTTTACCCAATGTAGTAGCGAAAAACAAACTGAATTAATATTCAGTTAAATTGAATTAATATTGATACTATCTTGAATAAAGGCTGTCAACAGTGAATATGAAATTACCTCCATTTATTGAGTTATATCGTCAGCTTATTGCAGCTCCATCCATCAGTGCAGTGGATGAAGAGCTGGATCAAAGCAATGAATACGTTATCAACCTGCTGGCGGATTGGCTGGCAGAAATCGGTTTTGAGATTGAGATCCAACCTGTTCCTGACACCCGCAGAAAATTTAATCTGCTGGCAACCTTGGGCAGTGGCTCTGGGGGGCTATTGTTATGTGGCCACACAGATACAGTGCCCTTTGATGCCGGGCGCTGGACGCAGGACCCATTCACATTGACTGAACGTGATAACAAGCTTTATGGGCTGGGTACGGCGGATATGAAAGGCTTCTTTGCCTTTATTATTGATGCGTTGCGGGATATTGATCTCACTAAACTGACGCAACCGCTGTATATTCTGGCGAGCGCCGATGAAGAAACCTCAATGGCTGGCGCTCGCTATTTTGCCGCCAACACGGCTATCCGGCCTGACTTTGCCATTATTGGTGAGCCGACGTCACTCCAGCCGATCCGCGCCCACAAAGGGCATGTTGCCCACGCCATTCGCATTGAGGGAAAATCCGGCCATTCCAGCGACCCGGCACGGGGAGTTAATGCGATTGATTTAATGCACGAATCCATCACGCAGTTGATAAGCCTGCGAAATACCTTACAGGAACGTTACCATAATCCGGCTTTCGCCATTCCTTATCCGACCATGAATTTCGGGCATATCCACGGCGGAGATGCAGCAAATCGTATCTGTGCCTGTTGCGAACTGCATCTGGATATCCGACCGCTTCCGGGGCTGACATTGCAGGATTTGGATGAAGCGCTGAATGACGCTCTGGAGTCTGTCAAACAGCGTTGGCCGGGACGGCTGGACATTACCGCATTGCATCCCCCTGTGCCGGGTTACGAATGTCCGACAGATCACAAATTGGTGGGTGTTATTGAAAAGTTGCTGGGAGCAAAAGCCGAAACTGTCAATTACTGCACCGAAGCACCTTTTATTCAGGAACTTTGCCCAACTCTGGTTTTAGGACCGGGATCGATTGAGCAGGCGCATCAGCCTGATGAGTATTTAGAAATGACGATGATAGAGCCAACCAGAAAGCTGATTTCTCAGATTGTGACACGGTTTTGTTTGGGGGGAGTTTAAAATTGATTCAATAAGTGGGACCGTGGTCCCACTTATTTTAAATAGAAAAACTCATTGAATGGCCATTAGGAAATTTAATATCAAGAGTGATTTCTCCCCCCATAGCCTCGATGTATTTTTTAAGGTTCTGTCGCATTAAGCGGCGTTCAGGTAACATATCGCCTTTTTACTGAATCAATGA
>JAIRVT010000077.1 GCA_031253755.1 Enterobacteriaceae bacterium | reverse complement strand
CTGCCACAATATCGGCAATGGGTCGGAATGGGATAGGGATCGTTAACTTTCTGGATTGCTATTGGATTGGGATTCCACGGAGTAAACATGCAAACTCCTTAATGCGGCTTTTACGGCATTTCAGGCACAATAATTCTCCCCGCCGCACAGCAGCGTAGTGATAGGGTTGGGTTAGAGAGTTCTGTTAAATTGCGTAAATAGTGTGATTAGAGTATTGCTTGCCGATGGGAGCGAACGGAATATCGTCATCAAAATCCATTGGTAGCTCACTCGCTTGTGGTGCTGGCGTTTGAGGTTGTTGCCCCCACATTTGGGTTTGTTGTTGCTGGCCTGAATATTGTGGCTGTTGTGGTTGCTGCCTTTGCTGACCTTCCTGTTTACCGCCTAACATTTGCATCGTCCCACCGATAGGATTAATCACTACCTCGGTGGAGTAGCGATCTTGTCCTTGCTGGTCTTGCCATTTCCGTGTCTGTAGCTGGCCTTCGAAATAAACCTGACTGCCTTTTCTCAGGTATTCTCCGGCAACTTCGGCAAGTTTTCCGAATATCACGATTCTGTGCCATTCGGTTTTTTCTTTCATCTCACCGGATTGCTTATCCCGCCATGTTTCAGAGGTTGCCAGTGTGATATTGGCAACTGCGCCACCATTGGGTAAATAGCGGGTTTCAGGGTCTTGGCCTAAATTGCCGATCAGTATAACCTTGTTAACGCCTCTGCTCGCCATGCTCAACCTCCTTTATTAACTCTGGTACATACTGCTTAATGAATTGAACCAAGCCAGAAGCGACATTCATCACATCGCTGTGAATGTCTGGATAGCTATAGAATGTCACGGGCATAAATTCCTTTATCTTATAAAGTCCCGGCTCTCTGGCGGGCTGGTACTTATGGAACAGATTATAAGTGAATCGGCTCAGGCCGAACCAATCCAGATAGCATCGCCATTGCATGGAATCCGTGTAGTTTTCCGGATTTAATTGTGCGGTGAGTTTGTGATCGTAAATGGTTGTCGTGTCCATAGCATCAACCACACCGACAAAGGTGACCGGCTCACCGTCAACAACAAAGGGCTTTTCCAGTTTTCGCTCCCGGATATCAGGCAAAGCCAGCTCGCCGTCCATTTCAGTGAAATCAAACAGAAACCGCCCGGATTCGACGGTGGTTAATTCGCCCTGAGCGGAATTTTCAAGCACTTTGTGAAAGGCCGAACCCGCTTCCATTGCTTCTGTGGGTTCGGTTCTTTTTAACAGGTAATCAACCAATTCGTTGACTTCCGTGTCTGGATTGGCTGACCATCGGCGGTAAGCCTCAATATTGGTCGCTGATAATCGGATCATGCTGCCACCTTGATGTACTTGCCGTCCTCTTTGCTGAATTCAAAGCCTTTTTGGGTCGCAATTTCATTCAGGATACGCTTGTGCTCTATGGGAGCTTCCTTAAAATGCTCGACGGCATCAGCAAAATCAGTTTCCGTTTCCAGTAACTCCATATCGGCACGAATAAGTGCCAGTGCTTCCTGAGCTTTTCTGACCTCTTCCGACTGTTTATTCAATTCATCCTTAGTGGCTTTGATAATTTCTGCAAAGTAATCAGGATGGGTGCTGAAATGGGGCACTTCCTGCACGGGCAGTTGAGCGGGATTTTTACCAAAACCGGATGCGCTGGGGTTAAAATCCAGTATTTTCCGCGCATTGCCGTTTGCACCCTCGATACGGATGCGTCCCATCACATCCGCAACCTTATAAATCTCACCCTTAGACCCCCCTTGAATATCAAGCCGCTCTACCAGATCATCACCGACCTGTTTTTCTTCCATGTGGGCAATCAGAATAATGTCTTTACCAAAGGACTTGAGCAGGTTTAGCCAGCCGGAAAAGCCCGCTTTCAATGCCCCGAATCCCTGCAAGGATAACTGGCCGCCAAACCCTTTAAATTTAGGGTTCTTGCGGATTAATTCTGCCGCGAGGCAATCCAGCGCACGGCCTGCGGTATCAATGACAACGGTTTGATAGGGGGCTAAATCGGATTCAGCAATTTGTTCAATCTCTCTCCATTCACTCACCTGAACCGTGTCTTTACGGAACTGTGAGCGGTGAGCGCCGTTATCAAAGTCCAGAAGAAGCGGGGAAGCAGCGGTAAAGGCCATTGAGGTTTTACCCAGTCCCGGAGGGGCATAAATGCAGGTGATCAGGTTTTTGACTTCAATAGGCTGAGTGGATTTGATGATTTTTAGCGCCATGATGATTTTTCCTTTTGTTTTTCGACTGCCAGACATAAATCAAATAGCCAGTCGTTGTATTTATCGATTAAGTCAGCCCGGTCATCGCCTGTTAACGCTAACAGGGAGTTAATCACCGCTGAGAACGAGTTATCAGGCAGCTTCCCCAATCGGTTATTCGCCCGGTTATCCAGATCTGCGCTGAGGGCATCCCAATAAGCCTCGTTTTCTTCTTTTGTCCTAGCCCGGCAAGCCGCCGCACTGACAATATCGTCAGCGTCATTACGAAGGTCATCCCAGTAGGTTTCGTTACTGTCGTGATAGCTCATGCAGCCTCCTGTTTTATCTTATTCAGCTCCTCAATGACGCTGTCCACCATATCCATATCATGGAGATATTGAGCTAGTTCAGATACTGACCATTGGCTGACACTCAATATTTCAGCCAGCCTTCCATCTAGACGGGTAATACCAGCGGGAAACTGGATTTCATTTAATCCATAACAATATTGTTCGATTAGAACCTTTGAAGCTAATGCTTTCATCTTTACCTCCCAAACACTAATTTCTGATAACAAATAGCGATATCCCAGTCAGGCAGCATGAGACGCAGACAAACAGAAGCCTCATGCCGCGCAAAGAGCAATAAAGCTCTGCGAGCGTCGTTCATGATGTTTTCCAAGGTTGGACTATTTAGCAGTCAGGGCAATAAGAGCTTTGGCGTGAATTAATGCGGATGCTTTATCTTTGTGAATTAATCCATTTCTTAGTCTTTCAATTTCGTAGTCCCTTCCAACCCATATACATCTGTCTGTATCTGCAAATCCATTTAAAAAATATGGAACGTGATAAAATTCTCCATCATTAATCTCTGACTCATTTCTAATTGGCTCAGGAACCTCGATATTTCCGATCTTGATAGTGCGGGGTTTTAGGCGGTATTGAAAACTATCAATAAAACTTATGCCTCCTATACAACTAAGCCATTCTCCATTATCACGATATCTATATTCAAAATACTCCCACGGCTTATCTGTAATATGAGAGAGTTCAGCATACTTAGTAATTAAATCGGCGTGTATATGTTTAGGCATTGTTATTTTCATCCATTAAGGTAATAAAAAGCCCCGCATTGGCGAGGCTGGTTTTATTTTGCAGCCTGCATAAACAGACTATTATAGTCATCCCGAAATATCGGAGAGTCTTCTTTCGGAGTCTGCGTTATGTCTCTATGTGATCTAGTCCCTGTCTTTTCATCGAGAACTATTCTTCCGCCTTTTACGCCATTAACAAAAAAGAATCTTGGGAACTTCCGCCACTGGGTAATAAGTCCTTCCTTGATTGCGTTTTCAAGATAGGCGGGAAGA